>SVSW01000032.1 GCA_015064095.1 Oscillospiraceae bacterium
TAGCAGATGCCATGCCGATAACAAGACTTAACGGCAGTGCATAGTCGGTCAGCCAGCGGATCTTTGCCTTTGTTGCGACCGTGCCGCATATCGCCATAACGAGCGCGGATACGAACATAACGCAAACGGGAATAAGTCCCGAGGTGTTGCCCGAGAAGACGAGAGCAACATCGCAGAAAACATATCCGAGGAATGCGGAGATCATTCCAAGGAACATGGCGTTGTTGAATATCTCACCCCATTTTTTGTCCTTCATTCCGATCTTTGAAAGCCCGCTTTGAAGCTTCTTTGTAACGAAGGGAACGAGGATAAGACCGGCAGCGATGCCAATTGTCATGACCCAAGCAACCGTAACGAAGATCGAGGAGTCGGTAATAGTGGTGCCGGCAGTTGATCCGGCGGCATTTAACGCATTTCCGGCAGCAACGGTCTCATATGTAATTGAGCCGATAACGGAAAGGCGCAGCCAGGGGAGAGGAACACCGAGGCTCTTTGAGAGTGCCACGACACCGACAAGAATTGCAACGGCGGGGGCTATCGTAAAAAGAGCTGCGGAAATAACGGTTTTTTTGAGAGTGTCCTTTTTGAATCCGAGCTCCTTTGCACGGCGAAGCGCTCGCACGAGGAAGAAAACGGACTGCCCAAGCACAAGCGCGATGATCGCACCGACGATGATGTAAATGATCGGGCTGTTTACATTAAATGGCATAGAAATACCTCCAATTGTATAATATATTTTATTATAGCACTCTTACTTACAGTTTTCAATCCTTTTCGAGCTTTTGTTAAAAAAGAAAGTAAAAAATAGAAAAATCTATTGACAAAAAAGAAGGTATATGCTAAAATAAACAAGTCACGGGGCATTAGCGCAGTTGGGAGCGCACAACACTGGCAGTGTTGGGGTCAGGGGTTCGAATCCCCTATGCTCCACCAAAGGAAAAGGCACGCCGTGGCGTGCCTTTTTATTAAAATTGAAGCACCATGATATAAATTAAGGAGGAAAATATTTATGTTAGTCAACACAAAAGCCAGAATCGGAGTATTTTCGATAGCGCTTGGGGCATATTTGCCGCAGTTTCCGTCGCTCGTTCCTGAGTTTGAGGCTCAGTACGAAGCGTTCAAAAAGACACTTCCCGACACTGTTGAGATAATCGACGGCGGTCTTGTTACCACTAAGGAGCAATCCATGGCTGCGGGAGATAAATTCCGTGCGGCAGACGTTGACCTCGTTTTTCTTCAACTGCTTACATATGCAACGTCATATAATGTTCTTCCTGCGATCCGCGATCTTGATGTTCCGGTCGTTTGCGTTAATGTTCAGAAGCTGAAAGCACCGGATTATCCGAACACCGACATTGCAAAATGGCTTGGAGAGCTTTATGCTTGCGGAGCTGTCGGTGAGGCAGTTGCCGACCTTGAGCGTGCAGGAAAGCGTCACGCGGTCATTACAGGCGTCGTTGAGGGTGGAGATCCTTATGTCAAGGCAGAGATCGAGGATTGGTGCCGTGCTGCACAGGTACGCCGCCGCTTCCGCGATACTAACATCGCACAGATCGGCCGTCCGTATCCCGGCATGATGGATCTTTACATTGATGAGACCAATCTCTATAACAGAATGTTCCTCTATACAAAGCAATTTGACTGGGAAAAGATGTGGGCGATCGCCGATAACGTCACCGATGAGGCTGCAATTCGCGCAAAGGCTGAGGATATACTCAACACCTTTGATATTGAGGGCGGAGCAACCGTTGAGACCGTTTGGGAAATGGCGAAATACGTCGTTGCCTTTGAGCAATGGGTCAAGGACGAGCAGCTCGGCTTTGTCGCATCTCACTATGACGGCTATGCAACCGGCAAGGCAGGAGTTCTCGACTCTATGCTGATCCCCGCGTTCTCCATGCTCATAAAGCAGGGAACTGCTTGCGCCGTTGAGGGAGATATGAAGGTCGCGATGGCTATGAGCATACTTAAAACCATAGCAGGTACGGGTCAGCTTTCCGAGATGTACTCGATCGACTTTAACGAGGACATCTGCATTATAGGACACTCGGGATCCGGTGATGCCGATATTTCGACTGCAAAGAAGCCCACAATGAAGATCGTTCCCGTGTTCCACGGAAAGACGGGTGGCGGATATCTCACGCAGTTCTATCCCCCCGTCGGCGAGATCACATATCTTGCAATTACGCAGGATAAGGACGGTAAATTCAAGTTCGTAGTCGCCGAGGGCGTCAACGAGGAAGGCCCGATATTCACCTTCGGTGATACCAATATGCGCACGCGCTTCACCTGCGGTGCACGTGAGTTCTGCAACCGCTGGAGCGAAGCAGGTCCGACACACCATATGGCAGCCGCCACAGGTCGCCATATCGACACGATACTGAAGGTTGCAAAGATCTTCAATGTCCCCTGCGAGATCGTAACAAGATAAATAAAAAAGGCTGTTGCATAGCAACAGCCTTTTTAACACTGTATTAGCCGCGGGTTTTTCCGCCGGCGATATTGATCGTCACGCCGTGAATATACGCTGCGCGCTCAGATGCGATGAAAGCAACAAGGTTTGCAACCTCGGAGAGCTTGCCTGAGCGTCCAAGCGGAGTTGTGTTGGTCTTATTGTAGCCGGCACGCAGATCGTCCACCGAAATGCCGCGAGTATAAGCAAGGGCAGTTTCGTAGCTGAGCGTGCGAAGATTTGTAGCTTCGAGAATTCCGGGGGCAATACCGACAACACGAATGTTCTTCTTGCCGAGCTCCTTTGCCCAAGAACGGGTGAGAGAGTTGATGGCATTTTTGCTCGCTGCATAAACGCTTTGACCCTCAGAGCCCTCAAGTCCGCTCTCGGAGGACATGTTTATGATAACGCCGCCGCCCTGCTTTAACATAGCGGTTGCTGCTGCCTGTGAGCAGAAGAAGGTTCCTTTAAGATTGACGTTCATCACCTTATCCCAAGCTGCCTCGTCAAGCTCGTACTGATGAGCTTCGTCAACAAGAAGTCTCGGAATAGTTATACCTGCATTGTTTACAAGAACGTCTATTTTTCCAAAGGTTTCGAGCACCTTTGCTATCATAGCGTCAACGCTTGCTTTGCTTGAAACGTCGGTTTTAACGTAGAGCAGCTTGCCGTCGGCAAGATCGAACTCGGGAGCCTTGTCTGCAATATCGCAAACGGTGACGTATGCACCATCCCAAAGAAGCTCCTGAACGCAGGCGTAACCAACGCCGGCCGCACCGCCTGTAACTATAATAGATTTGCCTTCAAGATTCAACCAAGATCCCATAAATAACACCTCAAAACATAAAATTTTCGCTTATAATTATAAAACATAATATGAAAATTGTCAATAGAGATTTTTATGAAGATATGGTCAACTTGCCTATTTTAACCGCTTTTTGTAAGCATCATGCGAAAATAGTTTGACATATTGAAAAAAATGAGGTATAATTATAAAAAAAAATGAAACGGAGAATTTTTATGATAGCAACGCTTGTTTATGTAGATGTTAAACCGGAATGTGTTGAGGCTTTCCGTGCGATCAGCATTTATAATCACGACAACACGAGAAAAGAGGCGGGAAACGTTCGCTTTGATGTTCTGCAAAGCGCCGATGACCCCACACAGTTTGTGCTTTATGAGGTCTTTGCCGATGAAGACGCCGCAAAATTCCACAAAACGACGGAGCATTATCTGCGCTGGCGCGATGAGGTCGCACCTTATATGAACACTCCTCGCCGAGCAGTGAAAACATCTCCCGTCGCCTTTGATTAATAAAAAATGCCGACTTTGTCGGCATTTTTTAATGTTTTCTTTTCTTTTTTTTCTTTCGTTTGACCGAGGCAAGGTAAGCCCCCATGACCGAAAGTAAAATGATCGGCAGTCGCGAAAGCAGCAGAACACCTGCCGAAACATCGGGAGAAGTACCGAGAGGCAAGATAAGAGAGAGCAGAAGCGATAGCGCGGCAGCGGCAAGTCCGCAAAAAAGACCGCTGAGCAGGGCAAGCCCTCCATGGAATTTGTATGCCGCGAAACCGCCGGCGGCAGATGATATATAGAGTGCGCAAAGTCCGCATGGCAAAACATAGCTTCCGGGGTCAGGCGTGGCATATGCTATGATCGCCGCAGGAAATGAAGTAACAAGGGCAGCTGCGGCAAAGACTGCCATACCGCGTGGGGCGGCGGCGAGCGCTCCGAGCGCCGATGGCTCGGCTTTTTGCTTTTTTCTGTTTTTCATAATTTTTCTCCGAGATCCGAACTTTGTACATTCTATGCGGACATGCGGAGAAATATGAAAAAAGGCTTTAAAACGTTCAACGTTTTAAAGCCTTTTTGATAGTAGCTGTTAAATTCTTGCAACTCCGGTCTTATTTGCAGCCTCTATAACGGCGGCGGCAACGACGGGTGCAACCTTTTTATCAAGAGCCGAAGCGATTATGTTTTCTTCGTTCAGCTGATCCTCGGGAATGAGAGATGCGAGTGCATAAGAGGAAGCGACCTTCATTTCCTCATTGATGCAAGACGCGCGGCAGTCAAGCGCACCGCGGAAGATTCCCGGGAAAGCAAGGAGGTTGTTGATCTGGTTCGGGAAGTCCGAGCGACCCGTACCGACGATGCGTGCACCGGCTTTCTTTGCGAGGTCGGGCATGATCTCGGGAGTGGGGTTTGCCATCGGGAAAACGATGGAATCGGGAGCCATGCTTGCGATCATCTCCTCGGTTACGATACCGGGGGCAGAAACTCCGATGAATATATCGGCGCCCTTCAATGCATCGGCAAGAGTGCCGGTTACGTGACCTGCATTTGTGATCTTAGCCATAGCAGCTTGTGCGGGATTGAGCTTTTCATCGCCGTCACAAAGAATACCGTGAATGTCGCACATCATCATCTTCTTTGAATCAACACCCATGTTTATAAGGTGCTTTGCGATGGAGATACCGGCAGCGCCGGCACCGCTCATGGTGACACGAACATCGCCGATGTTCTTCTTAACGACCTTGAGGGCGTTGATGATAGCGGCGGCGACGACGATTGCAGTACCGTGCTGGTCATCGTGGAAAATGGGGATATCGCAGGTCTCTTTAAGTCTGCGCTCGATCTCGAAGCAGCGCGGAGCCGAGATGTCCTCGAGGTTTATTCCGCCAAAGCTGCCCGCAAGCAGCGTAATGGTGTTAACGATGGTATCAACGTCCTTTGAGCGAATACAAAGCGGGAACGCATCAACATCTGCGAACTCCTTAAAGAGCACGCATTTGCCCTCCATAACAGGCATACCTGCCTCAGGACCGATGTCGCCGAGACCGAGAACGGCAGTACCGTCGGTTATAACAGCAACAAGGTTTTTGCGGCGGGTCAGCTCATAGGATTTGTTAACGTCCTTCTGGATCTCAAGGCAGGGCTCGGCAACACCGGGAGTGTATGCAAGCGAGAGATCCTGGCGGTTTTCAACGGGAACGCGAGAGATGACCTCGATCTTTCCGTTCCACTCGTAATGCTTTTTAAGCGATTCTTCTCTGATGTTCATTATATCATTTCCTCAGGTTTATAATATTTGTCGAATTCTTCCTCGGTCAAAAAACCGAGCTTTACGCAAGCCTCACGCAAGGAAGTACCCTCTTTATGTGCGGTTTGTGCCGTTTTCGCAGCTTTTTCATAGCCGATAACGGGCGAAAGACAGGTTACGCACATAAGAGACCTTTCAAGGTACTCGCGCATTTTTTTTTCATTGACCTTTATGCCGGATACACAGTTTTGGTCAAATGATGAAACGCAGTCCGCAAGCAAGTTTACGGAACGGAGCAAATTAAAGCCGATAAGCGGCATAAAGACATTAAGCTCAAGATTACCCTGCGATGCGGCAAATCCGATCGCGGCATCGTTGCCCATGACCTCGGTTGCAACCATCGTGACCATCTCACATTGGGTGGGATTGACCTTTCCCGGCATGATCGACGATCCCGGCTCATTTTCGGGCAGCGAAATCTCGCCGATACCGCAGCGCGGGCCGGAAGCCAAGAAACGAATGTCATTTGCGATCTTAAAAAGATCGGCAGCAAGTGCTTTCAGTGCTCCGTGTGAGAAAACCACAGCATTTTTAGATGCAAGCGCGGAAAATTTGTTCTCTGCGGTGATAAATTCGTGTCCGCAAAGCTCCGTTAGCACAGCGGCTGTATGCTCGCCGAAATTCTTGGGAGCATTGAGTCCCGTGCCGACGGCAGTGCCGCCGAGCGCAAGCTTTGATATCGATACGAGCGATGCGCGGATCATTTCCGCGGACTCCGAAAGAGCCGCAGACCAAGAAGAAGCCTCCTGACCGAAAGTCAAGGGTACTGCGTCCTGAAAATGCGTTCTGCCGCATTTTATGATGCGCCCGTTCTCTTTGGCAAGCTCATCAACAGTTGAAATAAGATGGGAAACAGCAGGGAGCAGCTTTTTTTCAATAGCCGTGACCGCGGCAACATGTATCGCCGTTGGGAACACGTCATTCGTGCTCTGCGACATATTAACATGGTCATTGGGGTGAATGACGACACCGTTCTTCTTTGCGATGTGCGCGATGACCTCATTGACGTTCATATTTGTCTGCGTGCCGCTTCCGGTCTGCCAAACGCGGAGAGGGAACTGCGCATCATGCGCGCCCGAGAGTATCTCGTCTGCTGCTGCGCAGATAGCGTTTTTCTTTTCCGCATCAAGCTTACCCGCATTGAAATTGCCTATGGCACAGGCTTTTTTGACCTGTGCCAAGGCATAAATGATCTCAATGGGCATATTTTCCGAGCCTATTTTAAAATTCTCCCGTGAGCGCTGAGTTTGCGCACCGTAGAGTGCATCGGCGGGGACTTTGACCTCGCCCATGCTGTCATGCTCAGTTCTGAATTCCATTAATCAGTCCTCAAACGGGAACTTGTAGGGAAGGCCAAGCTCATCGCGTACTGCGATAAACTCCTTCTGAACGGACTCGTTGATCGGAACGCCTGCATGGCGTGCAAGGCGGATCTCGTACTCCTTTTCACCTGCGGTGTAGATGCGATCGGCACCGGGAGCCTTCTTTGTCGATCTGACCTCGCGAAGTATATCACCGGCTTTTTTGCGGCAAACATCTTCTCCGAGGAAGTGGTCTGTGTCGATAGCGATGAAGAAGTGACCGAGACCGAAGGGAACCTTCTCTCCGTTTTCACCCTTGCCTGTGAGCACCTTACCGTAGCGGCCGTCCGAAAGGACTGCGCTGAGAAGCTCAACAAAGAGAGCAAAGCCGTAACCCTTGTATCCTGCGAGCTCTTCGCCGACACCGCCGAGAGTTGCAAGTGCAGCCTCACCCGTAGTCATTTTCTTAAGTGCAGCGCCTGCTTCACCGAGAACAGCGTTGCCGTCAGGGCCGACGACCGTGCCGTTCGGAATATCGTGACCGATGCGCTCGTAGTACTCAAGCTTGCCGTTCTGAACGATAGAAGTAGCGGCGTCAAAGTTGAAATCGAACGCCTCGTCGGTGGGAACACCGAGAGTGAGGGGGTTCGTTCCGAATGCACCGACAACACCAAAGGTCGGAGCAACGGTGGGGCGAGCGTTAGTACCGGTCAAACCGATGCAGCCTGCCTTGGTTGCCATAGAGGTATAGTAGCCTGCAATACCGTAGTGGCAGGAGTTGCGAACAACGACCATGCCCATGCCGTATTTCTTTGCTTTTTCAATAGCCATGGACATAGCTCTGTGTCCTATGACCTGACCCATACCGTCGTGTCCGTCAACAACAGCGGTGGTTTCGGTTTCTTTAATGATCTCAAAATTTGTGATAGGGTTCTGGATTCCCGCCTTAATGCGGTCAAGATAGATCGGCTTGAAGCGGTTGCAACCGTGCGACTCAATGCCGCGCTTGTCCGATTCAAGAAGAACGTCTGCACAGATCTCTGCATCTGCGCGGGGGATACCGTAGCCTACAAAAGAGTCTACAACGAAATTTGTGATTGTCGTCCAATCGACGATATTGGTCTTTGCCATTTTCTGCCTCCGAAAATATATTTTATATCAATTTACATTATATCATGATTTTTGTAATAATGCAAGAGATTTTGAAAGCTTTGTTATATTTTTGTCAAGTATTATAAAAACTATTATAAAAACAGTGGATAATTGTGGAATTTTTTGGTCTTAACGGTACCAAAGCAAAAGGAGCACAGAAATGTGCTCCTTTTGCTTTGGTGCCGGTGGCGGGGGTCGAACCCGCACGGTATCGCTACCAACGGATTTTGAGTCCGTCACGTCTGCCTATTCCATCACACCGGCGCGGACGCAGTATGTATTATATCATACCGCCGCAGAAAAATCAAGAGTTTTTTTGAAATTAAATATCATCGGGTAAAAAGGTTGCAAGCCCGCCAAGATGCGAGGTATCACCCTTGATCTTAGCCGTCAGCTGCCCGTTTTCATATTCAATGACGGTTATTGAAGCGTTGCCGGGGAACGGCTCTTTGGCAAGCTCCTCGGCTTTTATGCCGCAAGCATATGCACACACAGCTCTGACAGGCGTTGCATGAGAAGCGATGCAAACAGTTTTTCCGAGATTTTCTTCCGAGATCTCAAGCACTCTTTTGACAACTCTTCGATAAAGCTCGGCAACGGATTCACCGCCCGTGCATCTTGCCCGTCCTATATCATTCATCCATTTTTTATAATCATCGGGATAAAGCTCGGCGATCTTTTCAAAATGCAGTCCGTTCCATTTGCCCGCGTGGATCTCTCGCAAAGCCGGATCCTTTTCTATTGTAAGTCCGTGCGTTTGTGCAACGGGAAGCCCCGTATCGTAAGCACGAGAGAGATCGCTTGCGTATATTTTGTCTATATGAACATCTTTAAGTGCAACGGAAACGAGCCTTGCCTGCTCGACACCAAGCTTTGTCAGCTCCGTATTGGTATGGCCCGTGAAAATTTGGTCTTTATTGCTTTCACTTTGCCCGTGACGTATAAAAATCAGTGTTGTTTTCATTTTTTCCTCTTTTTTTGATCTTATATAATTATAGTGCAAAAACTGCGTCTATGCAAGAGTGTGTGCGAAATTTGTTGAATATTTTTTGTGTACCGGCGACATAAAACGAGCATTTTTTTGAGGCCAAAAATTTATACTGTCTATATAATCTTTAAGGAGGTCAAAAATGAATAAAATCATCATTTTCGCGGCTTTGATGCTTGCCGCGTGTATGCTTTTCTCATGCGCAACGTTCGGAGGGGAGGGCGAAACGACCACATCGGATCAATCTCTCGGTGTATATGCAGGTCTTGTGGATCTTTTGCGTACGGAGCTTGATCAATTAAAAAAGGATCAGAACGCCGATGCCGAGGAATATCAAAAAAGAATAAAAGAGCTTGAGGATAAGATCGCGGCTCTCACCGTGCAAACGCAATCACCAACGCAAACGACCCAAAAGCCAGATACGACCGATAAACCGAGTGATGATCAGCCGCTTACATATACGGAAAGCAACGGAGAAATAACCATAACGGGCTGCAGTGACGAGAACATCAAGGTGCTGGTCATACCCGAAAAAATAGACGGCAAGCCCGTCACGGCGATTGCGGACAGCGCATTTGCATCAAGCGATCTGACGGGAGTTTCTTTGCCGGCGGGACTTAAGGAGATAGGTTGGTTTGCGTTTTCCGGCTGCGTTTATCTTATGAATGTTTCGATACCCGTATCGGTTGAATCGATAGGCTACGATGCCTTCGGTAATTGCCCCAAGCTGACCGTTTATTGCCCTGCAAATTCATTTGCCGAAAGATACGCAAAAAGTTACGGCTTGACCGTTGTGACCACCTCTTGACCTTTTTTGGGGTTTGGTGTATAATAAACAAGACAGAATCTTTAAGGGAGGGAGTTTATGCGTAAAAACGTAAAAAAGTGGCTTGTCACAATTGGCATAGTTGCGGCACTTTTCACGCCCGTATATATAGCCGTGATAAGCTATTTTATCATAAATTCTTTGCCCGAGCCGATAATTGCAGAGCAATATTTGATCTCGGTGAGATCTCCGTCAGGTGCAGAGCTTTCGGAGGAAGATGCCGAAGGCTTAAAAGAGATGTTCCTTCGAATGAGGCGTGATGCCGCAGAGTGCTCCGAGGTGAACTTGGCGGGCGGATATTCGTATTCCGTCAGCATTTCGGGCAAGGAGAATGCCGAATTTGTATTTGTTTTCTTTGATGACGGTCGCGGATATATGACCGAGAACGGGCTTTTCTTCGAGCTTGGAAGGCGCGATGTTGAAAGCTTCCTTTCGGGAAAATATGCCGCAGAGATTTTCCCAAACTCAAGCCTGCCCACCTTGCTTTCGGAGGGAAAACATAAGATATTGCCGCAAAGCGCTGAATGGAAATACAGCGGTTACGGCGGAAAGTCGGTCAGTGCAGATGTTGATGTGCGCGAGCACACGGTTACATACAGTTATGAAGAAAAAATAGGACTTTCATTTTCGGTTGTTCCCGATGAGTGCACGATCCGAGTGCTTCGAGGTAACGAGGAGCTATATAACGGCGATTTTTCGGGATACCTTGATTTGAGCTTGGACGAAACCGTAAAGCTTGAGTATGAAATAGAGGCAAGCTGGTCGCAAAACAACTGCTCGGGCAGTGCAAAATATCATTTCTTTGCCGACCTCGGTAAGCCTGCCGAATTTGATGCTTATTTCGGTAAATATGATGATAGGTATCTTGAATTTGTGCTTGTAAACGCGCAGAACATAGGGATCCCCGAAGACGCAACCATAAGGGTTGAGCCGGCGATTTCCTTTAAACCCTCGTTCTTTGCGGACGGGGCTGTGCTGCGTGCGCTGATCCCGTTCGGTCAGAACGAAAAAGAGGGAGAATATAAGATAATCGTCTCGTACGGAAATGTTACGGAAGAATTTAAGTTTGAATATGTAAAAAGAGCTAAAAATTCCAGCAGTAATCCATATCCCGATGAGAGCCGCGAGGTCGTTGAAAAATATCGAGAGGCATATCTTGCCGCGATAAAGGAGATCGGAGAGATCAGCTCCGATACGCTCTATATGGGCAACAAATTCCTTGATCCCGAAGACCCCGACGGAGAATATGTCGGAGCGTGCTCGTTGCTTGTCGGCTTTGGGCGTATACGGGCTGTCGGTGACAGTGAGCTTGAATATGCAAACGACGGGGTCGTTTATAAATGTTCGGGCGCTGTGTACGCCGCGAATAGCGGAAAGGTCATAAAAACCGGCGAGAATGATTGGCTCGGCAAATATGTTGTTGTCGATCACGGTCTTGGCCTTCGAACCTGGTATGCAAATCTTCTGAGCATTGAGGTAAGAGTGGGCGACACGCTTCGCCTCGGTCAGCAGCTGGGAATGGCAGGAAACAGCGGATTCGCAAACAAGAACAGCCTTGGGTTCTACTTTATGGTGACAGTGGGCTCAACGCCGATCTCGCCTTACTCCTTGCTTGAAGACGGAATCAAAATAGAATAAAAAAGGAGTCGAAAGACTCCTTTTTTTGTATCCGGCTAAAGTTCACCATTTTTGCCGAACTTGCCGTAAAGTCCGCGCGCGGAAAAATCCGATGTCAGCGAACGAAGACCCCACGATCTATATAAGCTCCCACATATTGTCAAATTCGATTTTTCGTGAATTGGTTTTGATTTCATTTTTTTGATCCTTTCGCGAGGGATACTAAAATCATGCCGAGTTTTTATACGCGTGCAAAGCATCTTGGGGCTTTGTTTTCTTTTTGATAATATAAGATTCAAAAATTAACAAATTGCGGTCAAATGTCGGGTGTTTGAGGCAGAGCCACTCCTTCTAAAAGATCGTAAAATCCCGCGCCGCCGGTGTAGCTTAATCGAACGCCCTCGACATGAAGCACGCGAAGCCCCGTATATTCATATGTGGAAAGCGGTCTGTCAAGCGAATCAACGGAATGAGCGCAGACCAAGACCTCGTTTGGCAATATTTCGCTTATTATCAGAGTGTGGTAAAACATTCCCTCGGCGTTTGAAAGCTGAATGATGTCGCCAACCTCAACCATTCGATTGCTTCTGACCTCAGAGGCAAAAGGCCCGGTACCGCCGTTTTCACGGGCAAATTCGGGCTTGCCGGTGAGAAAGTCGTATAGCTCGTCAACGCCGGACCAGGACGGGGAGCGGCTGTCCTCGGATATGTAGTACCAACCGTAAGTCGGTGTATAGTTCATGACCCCGCCGCCGGCGAGCAGGCATTGCGAAACAAAATTCGTGCAGTCGCCGCCGATTCCGGAGAAGTTTACGAACAGCGGATTTCTGTCAAGCGCCCAGCGGCGCGCATATTCGATCGCACGTGCGCGATCATAGGGAAGAGTAGCTATCATATGACCTCCAATGGCTTTTTTTAAATTATATGCCGAAAGTTAAAAAAATTATTAAAAATAAAATCAACTCCTTGCAAAACAGATCAGAATATGTTATACTAATAAGGTAAGACCATACCAGCCGGGGAATTAGCGGAGCCCTGCACCTGAAATCCGCTACAGCAGGGGTTGATTCCTCACCCGAGGGCGCAGCCTTTGCGCAGAGCCGTAGACGCCATGTTGAAGAATGGGTCCCGCGCAATCGGGATCCGTGAACCATGTCAGGCGGGGAACCGAGCAGCATTAAGCGGCCCACCCGATGTGCCGTGGGGGCGCCTGTTCCGAGTGGAATATACGGAGATCACGTAAAGGTCAGGCTCGACGATGAGGTGTATGGTCTTATTTTTAAGCTTATCTTATAAAAGAAAGGACGCAAGAAAAAATGCATCAGGCTTTATACAGAAAATGGCGTCCCGCAACGTTTGACGATGTGTGCGGACAAAATCATATTACGTCCGTTCTTCGTTATGAGATACAGGAGAACAAGCTCAGCCACGCATATCTTTTTTGCGGCTCGCGAGGTGTCGGTAAAACCAGCTGCGCAAAGATACTTGCAAAGGCTGTCAACTGCCTCTCTCCGATAAACGGAAATCCCTGCGGCGTTTGCGAGGCTTGCCGCGCAATAGAGGCGGGGAGCGCCACGGACGTGCTTGAAATGGACGCGGCGTCTAACAACGGAGTTGACAATATTCGCGATATTCGCGAGGAGGTCATGTATGCACCTGCCACCTTAAAATACCGCGTTTATATAGTTGACGAGGTTCATATGCTCTCACCAAGTGCGTTCAATGCGTTGCTTAAAACGCTTGAAGAGCCGCCGTCGTACGTTATATTCATTCTCGCAACAACCGAGCAGCACAAGCTGCCGGCAACAATAATATCAAGATGTCAGCGCTTTGAGTTCCGCCGAATTTCGGTTTCGGAGCTTGCCGCGCGTTTAAATGATATTGCAAAAGAGGAAAATATACAGCTTGATCCCGATGCCGCACTCGCTATCGCAAGATTTGCGCAGGGAGGCATGAGAGATGCCATAAGCTTGCTTGAGCTTTGTGCCGGAGGGGGACGAGCCGTCACACAGGAGATCGTATACGATACGATCGGCACGGCAGGCAGAGAGGATACGATGAAAATGGCGGCATGTATCGCCAAAAAGAAGTATGACTCGATATTTGCCGAGATCGCGGATACCGTGCGCTCGTCAAAGGATCTTTTGGTGTATATGCGCGATCTTCTCTCGCTTTGGCGCGATATGCTCGTTATTAAGACCTTGCCGGATCCGTCACCGTATCTTGATCTGACGGATAGAGAGAAAAAAGCACTCGCCGCGCTCGCAGGTGCATTTACACGCGAAACTTTGCTTTGGCAAAGCGGTCTGCTTGAGGCGGCGACGATAGATATGCAAAGACCGGGCGCATCGGCTCGCGTCACAGCTGAGCTCACACTAATGAAAATGTGCGATGAGCAGCTTGACAGCTCAAATGAAGCTCTGCTATCAAGAATATCAAAGCTTGAAAACGCGGCGTTTACAGGCGCGCCTGCCGTGATCCCGAACATTCCGGAGCCGGAAATAAAAGCGCCCGAAACCCCAAAAAAAGAGCAGCCGAAAGCTCCCGAAATAAAGACCGAAAAGCCAACTAAAAAGGCTTTCCGCCAATTTGCGGAAATAGCCGAACGCGTGGCTCAAACGGATATGGTCGCATCTTCGTTTTTGCGTTCGGCAAAAGCAACGGTGGAAGATAACACGCTCACCGTTTGGCTTGCAAGCGATATTGCGAAAAACTTTGCAGACACCGCCGATGTTACGGCGGCAATAGCCGCGGCGGCAGCTTCGCTGTCCGGCAAAAAATATGAGATAAAATATGAGATCGGTCAGCCGGACATAAAGGACGATGAGCCGATCGAGGACGAAATACTTGATAACGCGGAGGAGTTTTAAAAATGAAAGCAAATATACCGAAGAACAGAGGCGGCGATATGAACGCCATGCTGCGTCAGGCGCAGAAAATGCAGGAGGATATGGAGACGCTTCAGGAGGATCTTGACGCGCGCGAATACGAAATATCTGCAGGCGGCGGAATGGTCAAGGTGAAGATAAACGGCAAAAAAGAGGTTTTGTCGATGGATATAAACCCGGATATCGTCGATCCCGATGATGTTGAAACTCTTGCCGATGTCATAACGGCGGCTGTCAACGAAGCTATAAAGCGCGTTGACGATACAAACAGCAAAGAGATGTCAAAGATAACCGGAGCACTCGGCATGCCCGGAATGCCCGGAATGTTCTGATATGGCATATTACATAGAATCGCTCCAAAATCTCGCGGAGCAGTTCGCAAAGTTGCCGGGCGTGGGCAGAAAATCCGCTATGCGAATGGCTTATGCCGCGCTGAATATGACGGACGAGGCGGCAAAGAGCTTTGTCGATGCCATTGAAGATGCGAGGGAGAAGATACATTACTGTCCGATCTGCCAGAATCTCACGGATCGGGAGATATGCCCGATATGCTCCGATCTTTCTCGTGATACGTCGGTTATATGCGTCGTCGAAGATCCGAAAGACGTTATGTCTATCGAAAAGGTCAGGGAATATCGAGGAACATATCATGTGCTCCACGGGGTTATTTCTCCGGTTAAGGGCGTTACGCCCGATAAGATACGGCTGCGCGAGCTTATTGAGCGCGTCGGCGCGGGTGATGAGGTTCGCGAGATCATCGTTGCCACGAATCCAACGGTTGAGGGAGAGGCAACGGCGATGTATATAGCAAAGCTTGTCCGTCCGCTTGGAATTAAAGTGACAAGACTTGCCTACGGCATGCCCGTCGGCGGCAATCTTGAGTATGCAGATGAGGTAACGCTTTTCCGCGCAATTGAGGGCAGACGGGATTTTCAGTAAAATAAAAGCAAGAAGCCACCGCAAAGCGGTGGCTTCTTGTGTTCAAATCCGTACGGGTCACCAAAAAAAGCAGGCACTCACAAGAGTGCCCGGGTACGGGAATTTCGCCTGCGGCGAATATTTGCACGCTCTGCGCCTTGCAAGCGAGCTTGCAGATCTCCGAGCGGCAAATGCGAACCCATATTCCAATCGCTTCGCTCTCGGAGTGGCTTCGTGCGCGGAGCGCATCGCCAAAAAAAACAGGCACTCACAAGAGTGCCTGTTTTTTTGTGAAAGATAACTTAAAAGGA
>SVSW01000033.1 GCA_015064095.1 Oscillospiraceae bacterium
CACGACGTGTCACCACCGAAAAGAACAGCAAACAATATGGCGCTCAATTCGAGTCAAACCGAGTTGGGCGCTCTCTTTTTGCCCAATCGACAAAAATCTATGAAAAATACGGAATACCCGAGATAAGAACCATTGCAAACGCCTGACCGATAGTAAAGCGTACGCCGTAGGTATCTGCTGCCCACAATGCGATAAGACCGCCAAGCAATGAGTTAAGACCCATACCTGAAGCCTGTGCAAGAGGCATTTTGGCAACGAATGCCATTAAAAGTGTGCCAACGATAGCACCGAGGGCTGTTGCGATAAATACAGAGGGCCAATAAGCTCCTGCATTTTCCATACCAACCAGGATCTGCGCGGGGTTTACTGTCAGAATGTAAGCCATTGCAAGGAATGTAACAACGCCTGCTACAATCTCAGTTCTGACACTTGTTTTCTTTGCTACCGGGTCGAATCCCAGAAGCTTTCCAAACTTGTTCATATGAACCTCCTATTTTTTTGTGTGCTTGGCACACATATTAATATAAGTATAATATATTTTTCGACAAATATCAATACAGATTTCACATTTTCTTCAAAAAAATCGATAATTAACCGTATAAAGCAAAAAACAAGAGCGATCCGATCCTTCGGTTTTGCCCTTAATGTCTTGCAAAGCCGCAAACGAACACTTAACGGTCGCACTTGCCAAAAGCAGTTGACAAAAAGCACAAAATGGTGTAAAATGAATGTGTATATGCTTACTGCAAATATACTGGGAGGTATTGTCGCCTTTATGGATCAATTTAAAAAAATAGCTATTTTTACCGACACCTATCTTCCCGGCGTCGGCGGAACCGAAAAAGCACTTAAATATATGAGCGATGCCCTTGAAAATCTGGGATACAAGACCCGTATCTACGCGCCGCGCTATCCCGATCAAAATGATGACCCAAAGGTCTTCCGCGTAAACGGAGTTCAGGTCCACCCAACTGCCATTATGGCACTTCCCTTCCTTTTCAGAAGCTGGGAAAAGGATCTTCGGGAATTTGACCCCGACATCATTCACTTTTGCTCGGCCTCCGGCATGGCAAAGGCGGCGGTCTATGCGTCAAAGAAGCTTTGCAAGCCCTTGGTTGCAACCGTTCACACAAAATACGGTATGGCTTTTGACGATACCGTTAAGGTCAAGCCCGTCGTTAAGTTCATGCTCTACCTTTGCGCAAGAAGACTTGAGGCGGCTTCGCGTGTTTCGGTCGTTTCGAAAAGCCAGATAGAGGATCTTAAATCCTACGGATTTCGGGGCAATAATATCGAAGTTATCTATAACGGCGGTGATTTTTCCTCTGCGCGCGCAGCGGAAAAGTGCGATGTTGATCTGATCCGCGAAAAATACGGAATAAAAAGATCCCACGTCTTTATTTTTGTCGGTAGACTTGAAAAATACAAAAACACCGCGTTCACGCTGAATTGCTTGAAAGCGGTTAAGGATTCCGGGTATGACGATTTTCAGTTCGTTGTCGTCGGTAACGGCGCATGCGAAAAGCGCTTGAAAAAGCAGGCAATAAAGCTCGGCTTGGCTGAGAACGTTATTTTCACGGGGCTCATAAAAGACAAAAAAGAGCTCACCGGCCTATATTCCGCAAGCACGCTTTTCATCTTGCCCTCTGTTTTCGACAACGACCCCTTGGTCATCAGCGAAGCGGCACTGAACGGCTCGCCGAGCCTTGTGCTTGAAAATACGGGATCAAGTGAAAGAATAAAGGACGGGGTGAACGGTTATACCGCTCCGTTCAACGAGCAAGATTTTGCCGCAAAGATCATATATATTATGAACGACGGGCATTACGAAGACGTTAAAAGCAATGTGGAAACCATTATTCCCGAAAGCTGGCAGGACGTTGCAAAGAATTATGTAAAGTTCTATTTAAAAGCATTTCCGTCAAATAAAGAGAGTTGATCGTTTTAGGAAGGAGCATTATGGATCAAACGCAAAACACGGCAAGCCCAAAAGAAAAGAAAAGATCAAACGCTTGGAATCTTGCGATCTGCGGTGCGGCGTTCGTTCTTATGATCGGCTATCTTTTCATCGGAAAAGAGGGCAGCCAGATCCTTGAGGCTTTGCAAAGATTCAAGATAGAATATCTTTTTATAATGCTGGCTCTGATGCTCGGATATTGGCTTTTTGAGGCTATTTGCATTCAGATACTGATAAGAAAATTCTGGTCGGGCTATCCTTTCAGGTACACTTTCACAACGACCATGATCGGTCAATATTATAACTGCATAACCCCCCTTTCAAGCGGCGGTCAGCCTTTTCAGGCTATCTACATGGGGCGCTACGGTATGCCGGCTTCCGCCTCAATGGCGGTCTTGCTTATCCGCATGATCATTTATGCGTTCGTGACCACTATGTATTCCGTTGTGGTCCTGGCAATTAAGCTCCCTTATTTTTTGAGCCTTGAAAACAGCACGCTCCTTATAATCATGGCGATCGGCGGCTTTGCCTTGAACGCTGTCGGCATCGTGCTCTTCTGCCTTCTCGGCTTTTGGCGCCACGGCACGACAAAGCTCGCACATTCGGGAATTTCCCTGCTCTCAAAGCTCCGAATCGTCAAGGATAAGGACGCAGCCTTGAAAAAAACCGACGAGCAGCTCGGCGGCGCTTATGAAAATATGCGCTTTGTTCTCAAAAATCCCGGGGTTGTGGCGATCGTTGTTCTTATCACCGTAGTGCAGATCACCTTGTTCTACGCCATCTCGTATCCCGCATATCTCGGATTTGCCGGCACACCGACGGTGGACTTTGCAACCGTTCTCTCAACACAGTCAATGGTGAGCATGGTTGCCGCCATGTGGCCGCTTCCCGGCGCGATCGGCGCATCTGAAAGCGCTTATGTCGTATTCTTCACTGCTATCTACGGCAGCAAGACCCTTGCCGACCTTTCAATGATCCTTTGGCGCGTTATGACGTTCTATCTGAACATCGTGATCGGAATTTTCCTCACCTTGTTCCTGAACCGCAAGCCGAAAAAGAAAGCTGTAAACAAAAAATGAAATGCATAACGCTTACATTAAATCCCGCGTTTGACCGCCACTGCTCCGTTCCCGCTTTCGTTCCCTTCCGCGAGCATCTTGCAAAGAATGAGAGCGCTTATGCGGGCGGAAAAGGCGTCAATATATCCCGCGCTTTGTCGGCAAACGGAATCGGCAGTCTTGCCGTCGTTGTTTTGGGCGATGAAAACGGCGCGCCGTATGCAAAAGCGCTTGAAAATGACGGACTGCACTTTTCGGCGCTCACCGTCGGTGGACGTATCAGAGAAAATCTAACCGTACATACAGACGATCGCGAAACCAGAATATCCTTTGAGGGCTTCACCTCAGACGACGGCTTGCTTGACCGCGTGTACGAAACGGTAAAAAGCGAGCTTGACGAAAACACAGTTCTCACGTTCACAGGGCGCGCACCGAGCGGCGTTTCCCTCTCGGCAATACTGCGTTTCCTTGAAAAAATACGTGCGACGGGTGCAAAAACCGTCATTGATTCCAAATCCATTTCCGATCTAAATGATCTTATATCCGCAAAGCCTTGGCTTATAAAGCCAAACGGGGAGGAGATATCGGAGTATCTGCACCGCGAAATAAGCTCTTTTTCGGAGATCCTCGAAGCGGCAAAAAGCATACACGGCGCCGGTATTGAAAACGTTATGGTGAGCCTCGGCAAAGAGGGCGCGTTGCTCGTTTGTTCGGGCGGCGAATATATTTGCACTCCGCCGAAGATCGAGGCAATCTCCACGGTTGGCGCTGGCGACAGCTCGATCGCGGGATTTATCACCGCCCATCTTTCGGGGCTTGACGCAAAGGAGGCGCTTTGCCGCGCAGTCGCATACGGAACCGCCGCCTGCCTGCGAAAAGGAACTCTGCCTCCCCTGCCTGACGATATAAATCGCATAATAAAATCAGTTAAGCTGTCAAAAGCATAAAAAAAAGCACCGCGAAGCGGTGCTTTTTTTATTTTAACCCTGTGATTTCTTATAATCCTCGATGATCTTTGCCGCGATGTTCGAGGGGACTTCCTCATAGCGAACGAACTCATATGTGAACGAGCCGCGTCCCTGCGTCATTGCGCGAAGCGCTATAACGTAATCCGAGATCTCTGACTTCGGAGCTTCAGCCTCAACGACCGTATATCCCTTCTTTGCCGCCGGATTCATACCCATAACGCGACCGCGACGCTTATTGAGATCGCCCATAACATCGCCGACCATGGACTCGGGAACGATGACGTTGATCGCGCCGACGGGCTCGAGAATTACGGGTCTTGCAAGCTCAAGGCACTTCTTGTATGCAAGCGACGCTGCGGTGCGGAACGAGATTTCATCGGAGTCAACGGCGTGATACGAGCCGTCGTAAAGATCTGCCGCAAGGTTTGTAAGCGGGAAGCCCGCAACACCCTTTGCCATGGCGTCGGCAAGTCCCTTCTCAACTGCCGGATAAAAGTTCTTCGGAACATTACCGCCGACGACGGAGACCGTGAACGTCAGTCCCTCGGTCTCTGAGGGAGCAAAGCGGATCTTAACGTGACCGAACTGGCCGGAGCCGCCGTTCTGCTTTTTGTGCTTACCTTCAACATCGCAAGGCTTCGTGATGCGCTCACGGTATGCGATCTTCGGCTGAGCGTACTTAACGTTCGCTCCAAAGCGGGATTTGAGGCGAGCCGCAAGCACCGAAAGGTGCATATCTCCCATGCCGTATACGACCATTTCCTTGGTCTCGGGATCGTTTTCGTACTTGATCGTTCTGTCTTCCTCGGTCATTCTGGTGATCGCCTGCGAGATCTTATTTTCATCTGCGACCGATGCCGGGATCATCGTCTGTGCGAGATAAGGTGTCGGGAACTTGATCTCGGAGTACGAGAAATCGGTACCCCAAGTTAATGTATCGTTGGTATTTGTGTTGGCAAGCTTTGCGGTCATACCGATATCACCGCAGGCAAGCTCTGCGACCTCGGTCTGCTTTTTGCCGCAGACGGTGTAGATCTTTGAGATGCGCTCGGTATCGCCGGTCTGGCGGTTCGTCAGCTCTGCGTCCTTTTTCAGAGTACCGTTCATGACCTTAAAGAAGTTCATCTTACCGACAAACGGGTCGGCAACCGTCTTAAAGACGAATATTGCAGGCTCGCCCTCGGGATTTATCTCCATTGTGTCCTCGTCGCCGCCGATCTTGACGAGCTCTTCCTTTTTCGCGGTGTGGCGCGGGAAGGACTCGGCGATGTTCGAAAGCAGCGTCCAAACGCCCCAAAGCTTCGTTGCAGCGCCGCAGAAAACGGGAACGATATCGCCGTGGATAACGCCCTGATGTATGCCGTTTACGCACTCCATGTGCGAAATATCCTCGCCGCCGAAATATTTTTCCATCAGCTCGTCATCGGAAGACGCAACGGCCTCAAGAAGCATATCGTGATACTTCTCTGCCGTTTCCATCGACTCATCGGGGATCGGGTGAACAGAGTGAGTTCCGTTCTTATCAAAAACGTGAGCCTCCATATCAACGAGGTCAATAGCGCCGACGACCGTGCCGCCCTGAACCATCGGAATGGTCAGCGGGCAGATCTTTTTGCCCCATTTGTCGTGCAATGCATCGAGCACGCGAGCAAAGCGCGCCTCGTTATCGTCGAATTTGTTGATAAAGAAGGACTTGGGAAGTCCCGCCTCGGTGGCGGCGTCCCAAGCAAGCTCGGTTCCGACCTCGATGCCTGCTTTACCGTCAACGAGAATGAGTGCTGCGTCTGCAACGCGGAGCATCTGATTGACCTCTCCCGAAAAATCAAGGTATCCGGGTGTGTCGAGAATATTGATCTTTATATCCTTCCAGGTGAGGTTTGCAACCGAGCCCGAAAGCGAGAACTTTCTTGCGATCTCCTCCGAGTCGTAGTCGCAGACGGTGTTACCGTCGGCGATCTTACCGAGACGATCCGTTCCTCCGCTGATGTAAAGCATTGCCTCGGCAAGAGATGTTTTTCCGCTTCCTCCGTGACCGAGCAGTGCGACATTTCTGATTCTGTCTGTTGTGATCTTCGCCATGATTTCCTCCTTGGCCCCAACGACGGGGCTTTTTATTTAAGATATGTTATTCGGAACATATAAAAATTCCAACCACATATCCTATTATATCATGAAAATGCACAAATTGCAATAGAAAAACTTATTTTTTTTGGCTATTATTTTGAGGTTTTGGCTCGCTTTTTATCAAAAATCGATCGGTTCGGGCTGTTTTAGACCGATAAGCGAAACCTCCCTGCGGGAAAGATGCGCTCGCAGCTCGTTTTCTGCGGATTCAAGCGAAAGTCCGATATTTGAGAGCAGGGATCTCGCAAGCTCCGCCGACGGCGCGGCCTTTTCGAATTTGAGGCTTACCTCGATACCGTTTTCGTTTCCCGAAAACAAGACAGACTTAAAGCCGATGTGCGAAAGCACAAAAACGGCAAACGCCGCGCGGTCAAAGCGTCCCGATGCATCGGGATCAGCGGTGATATCCCCGAACTCGATACTGATCTTCTCATCGCAAAGCGCCGAGGCGATACCGACAAATCTTGCAGCCCGCACGACCACATCGGACGCGCTGTTCTCGCGCTTTGGGCGCGCTATATAAAGATCCATATTAAGAAGACCGCTGACAGTTTCGATCGCCGACCCGTCCTTTTCGTCAATCGAGGCCGCGCGCGCCGATATAGCTATTTCACGGCGAATATCCGGATATTCAAGCACGGGCGCAACGGAAAAAGCCGTTTTCGGCACAAAAAACATAAGAACTCCGAGCGTTTTATATGCCGATGACAAAAGAAAATACAGCTTTCCCGAGCGATCCGCAAGCACGATCACCGCCCTTTCGCCGAGCCGAAGCTCACGTCGCAGAAAATCAAGCTCACTCGCCGCAAAGCCGAGTTCCTTTAATTCTGACGGCTCGCAAATGTAAAAATCCCTATTCATTGATCTTTTACCTTCAAAAACGCCGATTTGACCTCGGAATACATATAAAGCGAGCCGAGTGCGACTATCGGCGTGCCTTCCGCACGCGCGGCTCTGACTGCGGCGGCAACGGCACCGTCGACCGTCCCGAACCCCTCTGCGGGAACTCCGCAATCGCGGAAGCTTGCGGCGTATTTTACGGGGTCAAGCGAACGGGGATTATCGGGCCGCAGGCAAAACGCGCGCGACGCAACCGCCGAAAGCTCGCGCGCCATAGATAAATAATCCTTATCTGCCATAACGCCAGAAACAAGACAGACCTTTTTTTCGCCAAACGCACGCCGAATACTCGCGACCGCGGCGGCTATGCCCTCGGGGTTATGCGAGCCGTCGATGATGAAAACTGGGTCGCGCGAAAGCAGCTCAAAGCGGCCTTTCCACTTGGCAAAAGAAAGACCCGCCCTCAGATCCTCATCGGAAATTTCAATGCCGAGCGTGCGCAAGATCTTGATCGCCGCGATAACGTTCGCCGCATTGTACGGCTGATACGCTCCGATAAGCGAGATCTTTACGTCCTTATATTCTTCATAATCGAAAAGATTTTTCTCAAAATCGCCGCGAACGTTTTTGATATTATTCCGATCCACCTCAAAATACGGGCTCCCCATCTCCTTCGCAACATTTTTTATAACCTGCGAGGCAGCTTTATCGTTTCCGCCAAAGAGCACGGGAACGCCTTTTTTTATGATGCCCGCCTTCTCCTTTGCGACCGCCTCGACCGTGTCGCCGAGAAACTCGGTGTGATCGAGCGAAATGCCGACGATGACCGAAAGTATCGGCGTTTTTATTACGTTCGTGGCATCAAGCCTGCCCCCCATGCCGACCTCAAGCACAACGACATCACAGTTGTGGCGCGCAAAATACACCATGGCAACGGCGGTGATAAGCTCAAACTCCGTGGGCTGATCCGTCATTTTGTCGGCATGGCACTTGACGTATTCCGTTATCTGCGCAAGCTCGTCGTCGCTGATCGGCTCACCGTCGACCGCCATGCGCTCATTGAATTTTTCAATGTACGGCGAGGTGTAAAGCCCGACAGAAAGCCCCGATCTTCGCAAAACGGAATCGAGCATCGAGCAAAAAGAGCCCTTGCCGTTCGTTCCCGCGACGTGAACGAATTTAAGGCTGTTTTGCGGATCGCCGAGTGCGGCGAGCAGCTCTCCTATCCTGCCGAGCCCCGGGCGGCTGCCCGTCCACGCAACGCGGTGTATATATTCCATCGTTTCTTTGTAATTCATTTTTCGAAAAACCTTCTGAAGCTTTTATTTTTATAGAGCATACACATAATGAATATCTCGATCGGCGCGATGCAGAGATAAAGCGGCAAGCGCCACAGCACCGCCCAAGAATAAAACGTGAAAAGTCCGATCGGCTTGATTATCACAGAACCGACAAGGTGTGCCGCAGCAGCGGAAATTATGATCCGCGAGTAGCCGTTTTTCTTTATAAAAACGTGCGACACAAGCCCCGCAACCGCGCCGACCGCCGCAGCACCGAGGGTAACTATAAGGTTCGGCGGATAGACCTGTGAGGAAAGAAAATAGCTGATAAGGTCCGTTGCAAGCCCGACCAAGCCGCCTACCGCCGGCCCAAAGAAAATACCCGAAAGGATTATCGGCAAATTTTCAAACGTAACGCGGAAAAGCCCTCCCCCGAAATTAAGAAAGTTCTTGCAAAAAATACCGATGACGACGCTCATAGCCGTCAGCATCGCCGCCGCCGTCAACATTCTTACGCTTCCGAATACCCTTACATTGTTTTTTTTCATAAATAAAAACCTCCTTTTCCCATACTCATATGGCAAAAAAGGAGGCTTTATAAAAATCTTGACTTTTTCTTTGCCGTATAAAGCGGGATGCAAAGCAGCAACCGCGCCCGATCCGGCTTCGTCCGAACGACAACTCCCCGTTCGTTCGGCACTTCACGCCACTGCTTTTACTCTTTTACGGTATTATTATACCCCCGTCCCGAGGATATGTCAACAAGATTTTGTTATTTTTTGGGGTTTTCGTACATATAAACGCTCTGTCCGTCGATGTTTATGTCGGGGAAAAAGATCGGCGGTATATTTGCCGTGACCGTTATCGCCGTCAGCATCGCTTTGGCGTGCGGGAAAAGGAGCTTATAGGTTTCTTTATGGAGCTCATCGCGAGGTGCGTCCTCGTCCTCGCAAACGAAATTCCCGACGGTTACCGTGCGAATAAAGAATTTTTCGGGATCGTCCTTGCTGACGACCTCAAGCTTCATCGTGCCTCGGCACAGCCGACCGCCCTCATTGAACGCAAGATTATACGAGCAACGGCTCGTGACCGAAAAGACCGCACTTTTTTGCGCGTTGTTTTGAAACGATATCTCGTTTGCCGAAAAATTCAAAAGCTTCAATCTTAACATTTTGCTCTCCTTATAGCCGCGATCGCCTCGCGCGGTGTATATCCGTACCGCACGAGTGCGGCAACGGTTTTTTCTATGTCCCTTTCTTCCCCCGACGAAAGTATTTTTCTGTATTTTTTATCTATGAGTGCCGAAAGCGACGCCGAGAAATCAACATCTTCAAGAAACGCACGCGCCTCGCAAAGCGCCTCTCCGCGATATCCCTTTGCCGAAAGCTCCGACAGTATCCGCCGCGCCCCCCATAGCTTTTTTACGCATTTTTCAGCCTCGGCGAGCGCATTCTCCCGATCGTCGATAAATCCCCTTTGCACGAGCATTTGCGCCGCGCGGCGCGCGTGATCGGCGCTGACCCCCCTTTGACGCAATTTCGTGATCAATGCCTTTTCGGAATTTGGCGAAAAGGCAAGCAAGCGCTCGCCCTTTCCGTATGCTTCGGTTAGCCCCGCGCAGTCGCGCAAGCGCTCCGCCGTTTCCCCGTCGCAATCACCGACCGAAATACCGTTCTCGCGGCAAAACTCGGAAAAGACCAAGAGCCGTTCGGGCTTTTCGCCCGCAATTTCAAGAGTGACCTCCGAGATCGGCTCGTTCTCTATCGGGCGAACGGATCTTACCTTATAATTCATTATTCGGCGTATTCCTCGTCGTCAGTTTTGAGTGTTCTGATATCGAAGCCGTCGTCCTCATCGTCAAGCTCAAATTCATCGTCTGCGCTGAGGTCCTCGGGAGCTTCCGCCTTTTCCGATGCGGCGCGCACCTTCTTGTTGATCTCCTCAAAGAGATCGGGATTATCCTCAAGCAGCTTTCTTGCGTTATCACGTCCCTGACCTATCTTTTCACCGTTATAGGAGAACCAGGAGCCGCTTTTCTCAATAACGCCGAGCTTTGCGCCCATATCAACGAGCTCACCCGCGCGCGATATTCCGTGACCGTAAAGAATATCAAACTCCGCCGTTTTAAAGGGCGGCGCGACCTTGTTCTTTACGACCTTGCACTTTACACGGTTTCCGTATATGTCGTTGCCGTTTTTGAGCTGATCGGATTTTCTTATATCGATTCTGACGGACGAATAGAATTTCAGCGCGCGGCCGCCCGTTGTGACCTCGGGGTTGCCGTACATAACGCCGACCTTCTCGCGAAGCTGATTTATAAATATAACCACGGCGTTGCTCTTTGAAATGACCGCGGAGAGCTTTCTCATCGCCTGCGACATAAGGCGCGCCTGAACACCGACAGACGACTGACCCATATCGCCCTCAATCTCCGATCTCGGAACGAGCGCGGCAACGGAGTCGATGACGACGGCGTCTATCGCGCCGGAGCGAACGAGCGCCTCCGTTATCTCAAGTGCGTCCTCACCGCAATCCGGCTGAGATACGAGAAGATTGTCAATATCGACGCCGAGCGCCTTTGCGTATACGGGATCGAGCGCGTGCTCTGCATCAACGAAAGCCGCAGTACCACCCGTCTTTTGGATCTCCGCCATGATATGCAGCGCCACGGTGGTCTTTCCCGACGATTCGGGGCCGTATATCTCAATTATTCTTCCGCGCGGAACACCGCCGATACCGAGCGCCATATCGAGCGATATCGAGCCTGTGCTGACCGCCTGAACATTCATTTTTTTATTTTCACCAAGCTTCATAACGGCGCCGTCGCCAAAATCGCGAGTGAGCTGCGCCAGCGCGGTTTCAAGTGCCTTTTGCCTATCGTTCAGCGTGCTCTCTGCTTTCTTCTTCGTTTTAGATGCTGCCATATTTATTCCCTCTCAAATTTTACTTTAACTGCATTATAACACCCCTTTGCCCTCTTGTCAATAGCTTTTTGAAAATATTTTTCCCAAAACGGAAATTTGTAGCGGTTTTTTGCGATTGTTTTTGTTGGCAATAACTTTTTAGTTCCTTTTGCAGAAAATATGACTGACAAAAATCCGTCAGGCGCGGCTCCCTTTTTTGTGGTAAAATAATATTGAAGTCAAGGAGGTATTATCATGACAGTAGAACTTCTCTGCGGACTTTTCTCGATAATCACTGCGCTGATCTCGATCGTTGGGGTCGCGCTTCGCATAAACCGTGCCATAATACTTCTCGAAACGGCGGTAAAAAACCTGACCGAGCGATATGACGAGCTTGAGGATCGCGTTTTGAGGCTTGAACGGGGTGAGTGCATTGAACGAACTTAAAAGAAAGCTGACCTCGCGCAAGTTTTGGGTGACTGCCATCAGCCTTTTCGCCGGAATCGCACAGCTTTTCGGCGCTGACGGCGAGCTGACGGGTCTGATCTGCGGTGCGGCACTCTCGCTTTTCCCCGTTGTGGCATACATTCTCACCGAGGGCAAGCTCGATTCACAGGAAAAGTCCGATAAATAAAAACGGGGACCGAATTTTCGGTCTCCTATTTTTTTAATATTACTTTACAAAAGTTGGGATATACTGTATAATGTATATATTGCGAGGTAATTGTATGGATATTACGAAATTTGAAGAAAAAAAGATAGCATCGAGCGAAAAATTCAGGGGCAAAATACTTAAACTCACGGTTGACACCGTGACCCTGCCCAACGGCGAGGAGGCGACCCGCGAGGTCGTTTGGCACCCCGGCGCCGTTTGCGTTGTTCCCTTGACGGACGAGGGCGAGGTCGTTTGCGTGAGGCAGTACCGATACCCCTTCTCGCGCGTCACGCTTGAGATCCCTGCGGGAAAGCTTGACGACCCGACGGAAGATCCCCGCGCGGCGGCGTTGCGCGAGCTCTCCGAGGAAACAGGAGCGGAGTGCGAAAACCTTGAATTTATAGGAGAGATACACACCTCTCCCGCGATACTTTACGAAAAAATACATATGTATCTTGCCCGAGGTCTTAAATTTTTCGATCAGCACACGGACGACGATGAATTTCTTTCTATCGAGCGAATTCCCATAAAAAAGCTCGTTGATATGATAATTTCGGGAGAAATAAAGGACGCAAAAACGCAAGCGGCCGTGCTCAAAGTTTACTTTATGGAGGCGATAAAATGAAATTAAATTACAAGCGAATATTTTTTGTGAGCTTTGCCTTTTTCCTCATAACTCTGTTCTGGCAGTGCTATGATACGCTCATTCCGAAGATACTGACCGACAAATTCGGAATGTCGCAAACGCTTTCGGGCGTTTTCATGGCGCTTGACAATATGCTTGCTCTGTTCCTTTTGCCTCTGTTCGGTGCGATATCCGATAAATGCAAATCAAAGCGCGGCAAAAGAACACCCTTCGTTCGGATCGGCGTTGTGCTTGCCTGTGTGTTTTTCATTTTGCTCAGCTTTGCCGATTCGTGGCAGCTGACGAATATTGAAAAGGTCGCAGCAGACGATAAGACCGCAGTCCTCACAGAGCTTTATGAATTCAATCCCGAGATCCGCTACGACGGCGAGATGAAAAACATTCAGGATATCTACACCGAGGAAGAATTCCTTGCGATCGAGGTCAATACCGTCGACAAAAACGGAAAATCCGTAATAAGCGACGAGTATCAGGACGTCGTGATCCCGGCGCGGCAAGCCTATGCATGGGCGCACACGGTACAAAATCCGATGCCGCTTATAGTGTTTGTCATTTTGCTGCTCTTCACCTTGATATCCATGAGCATATTCAGATCTCCCGCGGTCGCCCTGATGCCGGACGTTACGCCAAAGCCGCTTCGCTCGAAGGCGAACGCGGTCGTCAATATGATGGGAGGCCTTGCCGGGGCGCTTGTTTTGGCGCTCGGTATCGTGTTCGGAACCGATAAGATCGAAAACTCGCTTATGAGCTATACCACGTTCTTTACAACCATCGCGGGTCTTATGATAATATCGCTCGTTATTTTCCTCGTTACCGTAAAAGAGGTCAAGTGGGCAAAAGAGGCCCAAAAGATCAATGAGGAAAACGGGCTTTCCGACGAAGCCAAAGAGATGGCGGCGAAGAACGGTGAGCGCCATCTGTCGCGCGGCGAGCTGACCTCTCTTATCCTTATACTTGCATCGGTTGCTTTTTGGTTCATCGGATACAATTCAGTCACGTCAAAATATTCGGTCTATGCGACCCAGGTGCTCGGCGTCGGCTTTAACACGACCTTGATCGTTGCTCTGGTGGTTGCGTTTGTCGCCTTTTTGCCCGTGGCGTACGTTTCTTCGAAGCTCGGCAGAAAAAAGACTATCCTTATCGGAATTTCTCTTCTCGCCGTTTCGTTCCTCGTTGCTTCGTTTATAAACAGAGGAACTCCCGAATGGGTCATGTATATATTCTTCGGCATTGCCGGTATCGGCTGGGCGGCTATCAACGTCAACAGCTTCCCTATGGTCGTTGAGCTTGCAACGGGCAGCGACGTCGGACGCTACACGGGATTTTATTATACCGCAAGCATGTCGGCGCAAGCAATAGCACCCGTTCTCGGCGGTGTGTTCCTTGACGCAATAGGTCTTGAAGCCATGTTCCCGTTCGGCTTCGTGGCGGTCGCCGCTTCCTTCGTGACCATGATCTTCGTGCGCCACGGAGATGCAAAGCCCACCGCAAAAGAGATCATTGACGATATTGATTAAAAAGGATCTTTAAAATGGGAATTTATGTTGCCGCAGGCGTGATCGTACTCATATCTTTGATATATCTTTTCTTGATCGCGCCGAGATGTAAAAAAGTAAAATTCAAATTGCCGAATGTCGGATACGCGCACCGAGGTCTTTGGAACTCGGAGCGCCCCGAAAATTCAATGACGGCGTTCTCTGCCGCCGTTGAGCGCGGCGTGGGAATAGAAACCGACGTGCGCTTGACAAAGGACGGCGTGCCGGTGCTTTTTCACGACGAAACTCTTAAAAGAATGTGCGGCGACGAACGGCGCGTTATCGACTGCACATATCAGGAGCTGAAAGAGCTCTCCCTTGGCGCGTCTGACGAAAAAATACCGAAGCTCTCCGATCTGCTCGAGCTTGCCGGCGGCAAGGTCCCTTTGCTGATCGAGCTTAAAGGCGAGGATCTTAAAACCGAGCTTTGCTCCGTTATAGCGCCAATGCTCGACCCATACGGCGATATGCTCACGGTCGAATCCTTCAACCCCGTATTACTGAATAAAATGAAGAAGCTGCGTCCGAATATCGCCCGCGGCCAGCTCGTTACCGCACTTGTTTCGCAAAACCACCCCGGAAACATATTGCGAAACGGCGCACTTTCGTGCATGCTTTTAAACTTCTTGTCAAGACCCGATTTTATAGCATACGATAAAAAATTCCCAAACGGACTTTCCATTTGGATCTGCACTAAAATATTTCGCGCAAAGGCGTTCGTTTGGACCGTTCGGGGCGAAGCGGAAATAAATAAATTTAAAAAGGCCTGTCCAATATTTGAAGAAAAATAAAAAACCTCTTTCGAGGTTTTTTATTTTATCAGGCTCTTGAGAAATTTCTTTTCGCGCCGCGCGATCTTTCCGTTTGCCGAGCAGAAGCAAAGACAAAACGATACCATGCTCGCCTTTATCTCGTCGGGAAGAAGACCGAAGGTGTCGATCGCGCGATCGACCGCATTCTGCGCAACGCGGCTCTTTGCAACGTCAATAAGCGCGCAAGCTTCGGCATATCCAAGATCAATTCCCGTGACGCCCAGGAAAAGCTCATATTCTTTCTCATCAAGCTTTCCGTCAGCCCCACAAGCGGTAAAAACGAAGAATATAAAATCGCTTGCCGCGTCATCGCTGAAAGCGGCGAGCGCGGGCAAAACGATGGCGCTTTCCTCGCGCAAAATAGCAAGGCGCTCCTCGTCCGTTATTTTTCTATATTCTCTGCAGATCTTTCCGAACATAGTAACTCTCCATTGATACGATATTATGATTAATTATAACATCTGTATAAAATCTTGTCAAGCAGTAAATTTTAACTTGACAAAAAAACGAACACTTGATATAATAATGTAGTTCCGACGAGGTGTGGCGCAATTGGTAGCGCGCTTGCTTTGGGAGCAGGACACCGCCCCCAAGGTTTCCCGAAGCAAAAAACGCCGAGAAGCCTTATAAACATTGACTTTTTCGGCACTTTGCTCTCTTGCAAAATCCTCTATAAAAACGGTTTGACCACATGTTTGACCACTTACGG
>SVSW01000034.1 GCA_015064095.1 Oscillospiraceae bacterium
AGCTTTGAGCAAAATTTAGAAAATTCGCAGGTGATCGCATCGGCAACGGGATTGTTATTTCCATATTTTTCCTTCAAGCGAAGCATCATGGCTCTTTCTCGCTCGTATCCCTTCCAGTTGCTTTTTAAAATTTTAGAAAGCTCGGAAAAGGTGTATATACCGTCCTCAAACACCGTCTTTTTCACGGCGCAAATGGAATCCACAAGGCTTGCAACAGAGTAAAAATAAACGGAGCTGTTGTTGTATTTCGCGCCGCCCTCGTAAACGTCCACGCCATGCTCGACGCTGTGAACGTATTGGCAGGAAAGAAGCGGATCGGGGTTGATCTTGTCGTAATGTCGCTCAATTTCCGTAACGTAAGACATTACTCGCTCCGTCATGTAAACGATCTGCTTTTTAATAGCCTCGATGAACGCGTCAAAGCTCAAGATCTCGCCCGTTTCAATGCCGCAAAGGCGACCGGAGGCATAGTCCCGCCCGTTATTAAACACCAGCTCCACGGCTTTTGCAAGATTAACTCCGCCGTTGCCCGTACAGCCTATTTCCACGCCCCAAACCGCAGGCTCGTAGCACCCGATAGGAAGGTAATCGTTTGCATCTTTTTCCTCAATGCCCACTCTCGTCAGAGCCTCGATGCAAATAGAATCGTTAACAAAAACAAAGCTTGAATTTCCTGCTCTTATGCAGGAAAGAACGAGCTTTATAAAGTCCTTCGGCGTTCTTTCGGAAACTCGGATATGAATTTTCGGGCTGTGTATGTTAAGCTCGTTGTAGACTTCTACTATCAAATAAGAAATTTCATTGGTGACCTCGCACCCGTCCTGATCGATGCCTCCAAGACAAAACGGAAGATCAAATGGAACCTTTGCCGCCCAAAATTTGAAGAGGAAGAATTTGAGCATTTCGCGGATCTCTTCTTTTGTATATCGACCGCTTGTTACGTCCTCTTTATAAAACGGATAAAAAAGAACGTCAAGTCGTCCGAGCGTACGAACTCCCGTTCCGTACACGTATTGGTGTAGGAAGTAATATAGGATCAAAAGCTGCATCGCCTCGTAAGTGTTCCTTGGCGCGCCGCTTGCAATGCTTTCGAGTGCGTCCGCATTTTCCTTATTATAAGGTCTGATCGCTTTAGCCAAGCGATCTGCAACGGTCATGCACGAGCGAAGAACGATCCTGCAGGATTCGTAAAAATCCTTTTGATGATCAGAAAGTCCGTCTTTCTTTGAGGCAAGCTCGACCCGCGCAAGAAGTCCGGCAAATCCGACGGACAGCAAAAGGCGGCTGTTCGGCGAGGTGTGCCCGAAATCCCTCGAGCCTTGATAAGCTCCGAACTCTTCCCAGGAGCGAACCATCTCGTCCGATTCCTCGGGGAGATAAAGCTCCTTGACACTTTGTTCCCAGCGCCTTCTCTGACGAATCATTATATCGTTGCCCATCAGATGATTCTGAAAAATGTCATCTGCCATAACGGCGATCTTGCCTTTTTGCGCTATCAGCTCAAAGGTTTTCGCTTTTATTAGTGCTTTTGATGTTTCCGTGTCCTCAAGAGAGAGAGCAAGCTGCTCGATCTCTTCGCTTGTTATATTACCCTCATCTATCCACTTAGGTGAGTCAAATTGAGATTCCAATTTGATTTTTTTGAAATCGAAATTTAAGTCCATAATGTGCACCTCACTTTGAAGATATTCTATAAAATTTCGTTTTTTGTTTCAATGTTTATTTGAAACTATTGACTTATTCGAAACTTTATGTTATCATAAAAGGCGAGGTGATACGCGTGTTTGCGAATGAAATTATCGTAACCAAGATCATGCTGGCGGTGTTCATGCCGAAAAATCAGGGCAGACCGATACATAAAAACCGCCCGTCCTGCGGTCTGGTGTTCAACGTTGGATGTAACGCAGAATATGTTTTCGAGGGTGGTAAAACCTTCGTCTGCCACGACGGAGAATGCATTTTTCTGCCGAAGGGCTCAAACTATGCGGCAGAAAGATTTGACATTTCCGATACAAAGGATATGGGAATTTATGCCATCAACTTTTTGACCTTGGATGACGAAAATATGAAAGAGCCTTGGGTAATGAAGATAAAAGGAGAAAACGAGATAATTACTCTTTTTTCAAAGGCGGCAAGGGCTTGGGTGAAAAAGGAGGACGGATTTTACGAGGAATGTTTTTCCGATCTGTATAGGATAATAAAGCAGATCAAAAAAGAATACGCACATTATTTTCCGAAGCAAAAAGCACTCGAGATCATCACGCCCGCTTTGCAATATATACTGGAAAATTACACGAGCGAGGTCATATCTGTCCCAAAGCTTGCCGAGCTTTGCGATGTCAGCGAGGTTTATCTACGCAGAATGTTTCAAAGTGCTTTTTCCGTGTCCCCCGCCGTTTATATGCGAAATCTCAGATTGCAATACGCAAAGGAGCTTATGCAAACGGATGAGTATTCCGTGACCGACGTGGCCATGATGTCGGGCTTTAACGACACCGCATATTTCGTCCGCGAATTCAAAAAGGCGACTGGAATCTCGCCGTCCGCATATCGTAAAAATTAACGATTAAAAGGCAATATCAAACCGATTTTAGCAGCCGGAATGATATTGCCTTTTTGATTTAATGAATAATGAATGATGAATAGTGAATAATGAATAATTTCGGTGGATTTTCGCTTTGGCGAAAATCTTCATTAGTTTTTCATTATTCATTAGCGAAGCGACTTCATTATTCATTATTCATTTTTGTTTTACGACGCCTTCGCCATCGGCATCTGCGCCGCGTTCAGCATGTTTTCAATGAAGATTCCATAGCCCATGGTGGGGTCGTTGATCATAACGTGCGTGACAGCTCCCACGAGCTTGCCGTCTTGAATGATGGGCGAGCCGCTCATTCCTTGAACTATCCCGCCGGTTTTTTCGATAAGAGCAGGGTCTGTAATTTTAACCGTGAAGCATTTTCCCGCATCGGCACTTCGGTTGATCGATCCTATCGAAATTGAGTAACGGCCTATTGTGCCACCCTCGTCAAGTGTGCAGAGAATATAAGCCTCGCCGTCGTGAATTTCATCGCGAAGTCCGATCTCAAGTGTTTCGCAGCAGGTCGGAGCAGGGGAGAAGATGCCGTAAACACCGCAATCGGTGTTTTCTATAAGGCTTCCTGTTTTGCCGGACTTAAAATAGCCCTTGATCTCACCGGGTGCGCCCGATGACCCCTTGACTATTCCGTTTACAACAACGTCCGAAACAGTCCCGCGCTTTATCGGTATCAGGCAGCCTGTGTCAGCATCACAAATTCCGTGACCGAGACCTGCAAACTCTCCGGTTTCCGGCACGATATAGGTCACAGTACCGATCCCCGCACCGCTGTCGCGAACGAAGATCCCCGTTTTATATTTACCCTCGTCTTTTGAAAAGTAAGGTGTAAGGTTGAAGCTAAGCTCGTTGCCGTTGCGTTCGCAAACAACGGAAACGGCGTTGCCGCCGCTTCTTTCGACCGCATCTGTCAGCTCTTGTGCGGAGCTTATCTTTCGTCCGTTAACTTTTTTTATTATATCTCCGATCCTTATCCCCGCAATATACGCAGGATTTTTTGAAGCATTGTTGCTTTCCGCAAATCCGACAACGAGAACACCGTCTGTTGCAAATTTTACGCCGAAGGGCATACCGCCGACTGCGAGCCGCGTGCGCTTAAAGACGCTGACGCTGACTTCTTTTATCGGAACTCCGAGCAGCTTATATTCCGCCGTATAGGTCGTTTCCGAAGAATCACCGAAGGTTTCAAGCGAGGCGGCGTCAGCATCTATACGCGCGCCGAGAAAACTCGGCGCAACACCGTCCGCGTAATATGAAACGCGGTCGGGTATAATTATATTGTAGACGGTGAAGAGCGCTGTTATGACTAAAATCATTGAAAGCGCGCAAACACCGAGCCTACTTGGTTTTTTGAGTATTTTTTTCATTTTTTCATATCTTTCTTTGAAGGAATATTGCGTTTCCGCAAGATTAATTTGCGCAATTTTAGATATTAAATGTCTAACAATATTGTTCCGCAAAGGCAAATTTTTAAGCGCAAAAAAACAAAAAATAAAAAAACATACGCCTTTTCGGTGTGTTCGCCGAAAAACGAGGAAAAAGCACCGAAAATTTCAAAAAATCGTATTCAATCTTTCAAAAATATTGACTATTGTTAAAAGGTATGATATAATTCTAAAATACAGTAAGTGAAAGGACAAAGGTCTATGATAAATATTAATGTTCCCGAATATTTCGGCAGCATGGTGTTCGGTGATGACGTCATGAGGGAGCGCCTTGCGCCGAATGTCTACGAGGCTTTGCGCGCCGCGATGGAAACTGGCGAGGGCTTGACTGTGGATATTGCCAACAGCGTTGCCGAAGCTATGAAGGATTGGGCAATAGAAAAGGGAGCTACTCACTATACACATTGGTTCCAGCCGATGACGGGCATCACAGCCGAAAAGCATGACAGCTTTTTGCGTCCCGATAAAAATGGTCACCCGATAATGGAATTTTCGGGCAAGGGGCTTATAAAGGGAGAATCAGATGCGTCGTCCTTCCCGTCGGGAGGTCTTCGCGCAACCTTTGAAGCACGCGGATATACTGCGTGGGATCCAACGTCGTATGCATTCGTTAAGGACGGCTCGCTTTATATTCCCACTGTTTTTTGCTCCTTTGCCGGCGACACTCTTGATACTAAAACGCCGCTCCTTCGCTCAACGCAGGCGCTTTCCGAGGCTGCGGTAAGGCTTATGAGAATTTGCGGAAACAAAGATGTCAAGCGAGTGATATCGATGGTGGGTGCCGAGCAGGAGTATTTCCTTGTTGATAAAAAAATGTATGACCGCCGTCCCGATCTTATGTATACGGGCAGAACGCTTTTCGGCGCGCCGCCCCCAAAGGGTCAGGAGGGTGACTATCACTATTACGGCTCGATAAAGCCGAGGATCGCCGAGTATATGCGCGAGCTTGACGAGGAGCTTTGGAAGCTCGGGATCTTCTCTATGACAAAGCATAACGAGGCAGCACCGGCACAGCACGAGCTTGCACCGTTCTATGAAAATGCAAACTCCGCGGTCGATCATAATCATCTCACAATGGAGTATATGAAGATCGTTGCGGAACGTCACGATCTCGTTTGCCTGCTCCATGAAAAGCCCTTTGCCGCAGTTAACGGTTCGGGAAAGCATAACAACTGGTCGATGAGCACGGATACGGGAGTTAATCTGCTCGATGCAGGCAAAACACCTGCTGAAAATGCGCAGTTCTTGCTTTTCTTCTGTGCGGTCGTCAAAGCGGTAGATGAATATCAGGACCTTTTGCGTTATTCCGTTGCCACGGCATCGAACGATCTGCGCCTCGGAGGGAACGAAGCTCCGCCCGCAATTATTTCAATGTATGTCGGCGAGGACCTTGAAAATATCATCGAAGCACTTGTCGCAAAAGAGGAATACGAGGCGGAAGACGAGGGAAGAATTCGCCTCGGTGTCAGCGCATTGCCGTCATTCCCAAAGGACACAAGCGACAGAAACAGAACCTCTCCGTTTGCTTTCACCGGAAACAAATTTGAGTTCCGTATGCAGGGCTCATCACTGAATATAGCAGGACCTACTACCGTAATAAATACGATCGTTGCCGAGTCGCTTCGCAAATTTGCGGACAAGCTTGAGGGAGCTGAGGATTTCTCCGTTGCGCTCAACCGCCTGATACGCCATACCTTGCGCGACCACAAAAAGATAATTTTCAACGGAAACGGTTATTCCGAGGAATGGGTAAAGGAGGCGGAACGCCGCGGACTTTCAAATTACAGAACAACGGTCGAGGCTCTTTCTCATTTTACGGATAAAAAGAATATTGAGCTTTTCACGCGCCACGGAGTATATACAGAGCAGGAAATGCAGTCGCGCCGCGAGATCGGGCTTCAAACATATGTTAAAAACATAAAAATAGAGGCAAGAACGATGGCGCAAATGGTACGCCGCGATTATCTGCCGGCGATAAGCGAGTATACCGAGCGCCTTGCAAGAACTCTTGAGGCAAAGAACGGTCGCGGACTTATGGAAAGGGAAACGCTTGACCGCCTTTCGGCACTTTGCGATGATGCGTATGTCGCCGTCGGCGAGCTTGAAGCGGCAATAGCCGATGCGAAGAAGATCGAAAGCACGGCAGAGCGCGCCGAATTCTATAAGGATCACGTTATATCCATAATGAACCTTCTGCGCAAAAAAATAGATGCCGCAGAAAAGCTGACCGCATCTGAGCTTTGGCCATTCCCAAGCTATGGCGATATTATGTTTAAAATTTAAGATAACTACTTGACAAGCACACTGTTATAGTGTATAATTCCATAAAATCCCATTTTGAAGGAGAACAGTAAAATGAAAAAAACACAGATAAGACTTTCAACTATCGCAGATGTTCGCGATTTTGTAAATATCGTCGCCGCTTTTGACGGTGAGGTGGACCTCATTTCCGGCCGCTATGTTGTTGACGGCAAATCGATCATGGGAATTTTCAGCCTTGATCTTATGAGCCCCATAACGGTTCAGACAGAGAGCGACGGGGCAGACGTGCTTTTTGCGAAGCTCGCACCTTATATAGTTTAAAAGCAAAACGCCCGACAGCGGTCGGGCGTTTTTAAATTTTATGCAAACTTTTTAAAAGACATCTTGACAATATAATATAATTGAAGCATAATTAATGAGAAAGTGAGGGATATAAGTGCCGAGAAAGGACAGCGCCGCGCGCGCCTTTATTGAATATGCACGGTTCGGTCTTGACCGCCGCGAATTGACTGCGATAGACGCCGCAAGGATAATACGCGCCGCCGTTACGACGGACGCTCGGGCACTGAAGCTCATCGCTGTATACGACACCTTGCGCGTGCTTTGTGCAACGGATAACGCAGAAGCGGCAAACGCTGTGCGGGAGGTGTATTTTTCGGGGCAGGGACGCGTGCCGAGAAAAAACGAGATCGGCTATGCCGTTCGGAGATTTGCCATCGCAAATAATATGGACGAGCGCACCGTTTGGCGCAGACTTGAAACGGCCAAGCGCCTTTATACCTCACTGTATACAGCTCAAATATCACGTTTGGAGAAGATCTTATGAGAATTACAAGGGAAGCGGATTACGCGCTTCGGATCATGTGCCTGCTTTCGGAGAGCGAAAATATACTCGATGCAAAAAGCATCGCGGAGAGGACCTCGCTCACGCCGCAGTTTACTTTGAAGATTTTAAGAAAGCTTGCGGGAGGCGGGCTTGTGCGCTCGTATAAGGGCGCGCTGGGAGGATATGCGCTCGCTGACGGGGCGGAAGATACAACGTTTAAAACCGTAATTGAGCTGATAGACGGTCCGCTTGCGATCTCGAAATGTGTTGACGGCGGCTGCTCGCTCGCAGGCACGAATAAAAGCGAATGTGCGATACATCATATTTTTGCCGCTGTAAGCGACGAGCTTTCGCGCAAGCTTGACGGTATAAAGATATCCGAGGTCGCGGATAAAGCGGCAAATATTGCCGAGATCTTGAAAAAAATAAAATAAAAAAAGTCCTTTCGGACTTTTTTTATTTTCGCTTCATTTGATGCAAGAAGCAAAGTATTGCGACTGTGAGCCCTGCGGCGGCATAGCCGACGACCCACAAAAGATGTGGCAGAGCCTCCGAAAAAGCTCCGTTAAATACAGCTCGCTCAAGCTCGACCGCGTGAACGAACGGGAGAGCGTACGCGATCTTTTTAAAAGCACCGCCGATAAGCTCAAGATCAAACCAAATACCGGAAAGAAATGCGCAAAGATTTGTCAAAAGCGCGCCGCAAATACCGCCAACCTGCTTGTCATTGAATATGCTTCCGCAGAGAAGGCCGAGCGAGATGAAAAATATCGAGATCGGAATAATGAAAAGCACGCAATATATGATGTTGACAGTGGGCGTAAGTCCGAGAGCAAGTGCGACCAAAAAGCAAACTATGCTCTGAACAACGGCGATCGGAATGATCGGAAGGGTGTATCCGAGCATAAAATCCGCCGACCTCATGGGGGTGGTATAAAGACGGGCGAGCAGGGAGCTTCCGCGGTCTTTTGATATGACGGTCGCAGAAAAGAGCGTCATGAAGGAAAGGCCGAAAATGCAGATACCGGGCGCAAGCCTGTCGATTTCAAATAGGCTGACCGGGATATTCGCCTGTATTGCGGTGAGCAAAAGCAGGATAACAACGGGGAAGCCAAGCCCGAAGGCAAGATTGAGAGGATCACGAAGTATCTCTTTTGATGTTCTCTTTGCAAATGTTAAAAATCTCATTTTTCCGCCTCCGATACCATGCGAATGAATGCTTCTTCAAAGCTGTTAGTGCCCGTTTTTCCTTTTATATTCTCGGCGGTGTCACATATAAGGAGCTTTCCGGCGCACATTATTCCTATGCGATCCGAAAGCGCCTCGGCTTCATCAAGATAATGGGTGGTCAGTATTATGGTTGTATGCCCCGCAAGACGGCGAATGGTATCGTGCAATTCTCGGCGCGCTATGACATCAAGGCCGAGTGTTGGCTCATCTAGGAACAAAAGACGCGGCTCGGAGATCAGAGCCATAGCGATAGACAGCCTTCTTTGCCAACCGCCGGAGAGCTTTCCGGCCTTTTTGTTTTCTATTTTCGAAAGTGAAAAAATCTCCGTCATTTCACGGATCTTATTTTCTGATTTTTTGCGGTCAAAGCGATAAATTCCGCACATAAGCTCAAGATTTTCGCGCACGGAAAGTCCAGGCGCAACGGCTGTTTCCTGCGGTGATACGGCAATAAGACGCTTGACGTCAATTATATCGTTTTTTATGCTCTTGCCAAATATTTCCGCGTCCCCCGAGGTGGGATCGGTGAGACAAGAAAGCATTTTTATCGTTGTGGTCTTGCCTGCGCCGTTCGTTCCGAGTAAAGAAAATATCTCGCCCTCGGAAATTTCAAGCGAAAGTCCGTTGACCGCAACCGTATCCTTGTATTTTTTTGTAAGGTCGTTGATTTTAACCGCGATCATTTTGAGCCTCCCCGTATTTTAATTTAAGCCCCTGGTAACTGTCAGTCAACATACGGCTGACAAGCTCTGTATCAAGCTCGAGATATCCCGTGGCGATCATTGAAGCAATGCCGTGCACAAAGGCCCACATTTCAAGATGAAATAGCTTGGCTGTATCTTCGTCAAACCCGTTGTCGATCTTAACGCGGGCGGTTATCTTATCTCCTATTTCAAAGTGTTCTTCGTCCTCGCCGAAGCGGTCACGCATGAAGAGAAGGGAAAAGAGATTTTTTTCGACCTTCGCAAATTCAATATAAGCCATGCCCGAAGCCTTGTACGGCGGATATTTATCCTCGGTCATTGCACTTTCGACGAAATCCGAAAATATCTTTTTGCCGCGGTCAATAATTGCAACACGAAGCTCCTCCATTCCCGAAAAATTTGAAAATATAGGTTGCGTGGAACAGGAAAGCTCGGCGGCAAGACTGCGCGCGTTAAGTGCGTCGATCCCGCTTTTGCGAACTATCTCCACGGCGGAATTAACGATATCCGACTTTGAAATCTTAGTGATAGGTGGCATACTTTCTCCAAAAAACAACATTTGTTATATATCATATGTTATTTTAACATCGAAATTGTGTTTTGTCAATAGGTAAAACAAAAAAAGACCCGGTCAGGGTCTTTTTTTGTTATTTTCTTTTCAGCTTTCCGACGACTCTGCCGCAGCAGGATACATCGCCGAAATCTCGCAGAGGGATATCGTCAAATTCGGGGTTGAGAGAAATAAGTCTGTCACCGCCGAAGATTTTGAAATATCCCGAACCGTCAAGCACGAAGATCCCAAGCTCTCCGTTTTCGACCGAGTCGCAGTCTTGAACGAGAAGCACGTCGCCGTCATGATATTTCGGTTCCATGCTTTGTCCGCTTATGCGAACGGCAAAATCTGCGCCCTTGGTCTTTGAATTGTCGGGAATATTGATCTGATCGGCCCTTGTATCATCAAGGAAAACACCCGTGCCTGCCGAAACGGGCATATCGAAAAGGGGAATCTCGCGGCGGCCGAGCCCGTATGGCATTGAGCCCGTTGCTCGCGTGCGCTTGATCTCGGGCGAGGGAAGAACCTTCGCGCGGCGCTCGCCCGCGGAATACTGCTCGCTGCGAATTCTGTCACATTCCTTATCAAGCACAAGCGTGACAAGCTCGCGGCCGTGAGTGTCGAGCGCGCGGAAATTCTCAATGAGCTTTATCTCACCGTCCGAAAGGGTATAGTTATTGTTGTTCTCGGGCGTGCCGCTTACAATATAGTCAAGCGTGCACCCGAGGGCAGCGCAGATCGCCACAATGTTTGAAAGCTTGGGCGAATCGCTTATTCCCGCAAGTATTTTGCTGAGTGTGCCGAGCGGTATGCCCGTCATCTCCGAAAGCTCATCGTTCGTTATGCGGCGCTCGCTTTTGATCTGCTTTATTCTTGTGATGTAATCCATAAAAACCCCCATATTTTCTTGTTCCGGAACTATTATAACACACATTTTCCGGTTTGTAAAGAGGAAAATAAAAATTTTTCCGAAATTTGAAAAAATATGTTGACAAACGGAAAAAGATGTGGTATAATGCAATCACAACAAATCCAAATTCGGAATTTTTATGGGGGACTAAAATGAACAAGTATTACGAAATAGACACAAAAAGAAAAGGCAACTGCAAATATATAGGAAGGGTTGAAAGCGAGAACGATAATATTGTTGATTCGTTTGTTGCCATGATCGCAGCGATCATAACGGTGCTTTCCTCGGAGGGCTTTCGTACGGCCCTTCGCGTGATATCCACCGTCGTTTGCTTTGTCGGCTTTGTCGGTATTATCGGCGGAGTTGAAGCGGGAACGCTTGCCGTTGGGCGCGGTGTGATCTTCTCCATGCTATTGATCTTAATTGAAATAGTTTGCTTCATGCCTAAAAAAAGCTCCGATTGACCGGAGCTTTTTTTCTTTTGTTGTTGCAAAGCTAAAAAAAGTGTGATATAATGAAAGATAATATTTGATATTCCTGTTTTGGAGGATACTATGGAAAAGAATTATAAGATCAACACAAAGTGCGTGCAGTCGGGTTGGGAGCCGAAAAACGGTGAGCCTCGCGTTCTGCCGATCTATCAAAGCACTACTTATAAATATGATGACAGTGATTATCTCGGCGATCTTTTCGATCTGAAGGCGGACGGTCATATGTACTCGCGAATCTCGAACCCCACTGCGGCTTGCGTTGAAAAGAAGATCGCAGAGCTTGAGGGGGGCACGGGAGCCATGCTTTGCTCGTCGGGTCAGATGGCGAATATGCTCGCAATACTTAATATTACCTCGTCAGGGCAGAATATCATTTCGATGTCAACCATCTACGGCGGAACGACCAATCTTTTCGCGGTCACCTTAAAGCGCATGGGCGTTGATGTTCGCTTCGTCACACCCGATATGAGTGATGCGGAGATCGAAAAGCTGATCGACGAAAATACAAGGCTTTTCTTCGGTGAAACGATCGCCAATCCATCACTCGTGGTTTTCGATATTGAAAGATATGCAAATCTTGCACATAAGCACGGCATGCCGCTTATGGTTGACAACACGTTTGCCACACCCGTGCTTTGCCGCCCGTTTGAATGGGGCGCGGATATCGTCACGCACTCGACCACGAAATATATGGACGGTCACGCAACCGTTGTCGGCGGTTGCATAGTTGACGGCGGAAAATTCGACTGGAGAGCAGGGGATAAATATCCCGAGCTAACAGAACCTGACGAGTCCTATCACGGTGTGCGCTATACCGAGAATTTCGGAGTTGAAAACGCGTATATTACAAAAGCCCGCGTTCAGCTTATGCGCGATTTCGGCGTTCCGCAGCAGCCTATGACCTGCTTTATTTTAAATCTCGGACTTGAGACTCTGCATCTCCGTATGCAGCGCCACAGCGAAAACGCTCTGCGCGTTGCCGAATATCTTGAAAGATCGGATAAGGTCTCATTCGTCAATTATCCGCTTTTGCCGGGAAATTCGCAGTATGAGCTTGCAAAGAAATATTTTCCGAACGGTGCATCGGGTGTCATTTCATTCGGCGTAAAGGGCGGACGCGAGGCAGCAATGAAATTTATGAATTCACTTGAGCTTGCTGCAATAGTGGTTCACGTTGCAGATGCCAGAACCTGTGTTCTTCATCCGGCATCGACCACGCACCGTCAGCTCACGGACGAGCAGATAATAAACTGCGGGATCACGCCCGATCAGGTCAGAATGTCCGTCGGTATCGAGGACGCAGACGATATTATTGCCGATATAAAAAAGGCTTTAGGAGAGTAAAATGCCGATAAAAATACCAAATCTTCTTCCGGCAACGAAAACGCTGCTCGAAGAAAATATATTCGTTATGACCGAGACGCGCGCGATAACGCAGGATATCCGTCCGCTTCATATATTGATGCTCAATTTGATGCCGAAGAAGATCGAAACGGAAACACAGATAGCAAGACTGCTCGGAAACTCGCCGCTCCAGGTCGATATAACCTTGCTCCAGACCGCAACGCACAAGGCAACGCACACGAGCGCCGACCATATGCTCGCTTTTTATAAGACCTTTGATGAGGTCAAGGATCGCCGCTTTGACGGCATGATCATTACGGGCGCACCCGTTGAAAAGCTGGAGTTCGAGGAGGTTGAATATTGGGACGAGCTCTGCGAGATCATGGAGTGGAGCAAGAGCCATGTTACCAGCACCTTCCATATATGTTGGGGCGCGCAGGCGGGACTTTATTATCACTACGGAATAAATAAATATCCGCTTGACAAAAAGATGTTCGGAGTGTTTCCGCACAAAGCGGATTATAAAAGATCGATACTTCTTCGCGGAATGGACGATGTTTTCTATGTTCCTCATTCGCGCCACACCACAGTGCGCCGCGAGGATATAGAAAAGGTAGAAAAGCTCCGTATTCTTGCAAGCTCCGATGAGGCGGGGGTCTATATCGTCGGCACGGAGAGGGGAAGGCAGATATTCGTCACGGGTCATTCGGAGTACGATCCGTGGACGCTCAAAAACGAGTACGAGCGCGATAAAAATGAAGGCCTGCCGATCGAGATCCCGAAGAATTATTTTCCGAATGATGATGATACGAAAGAGCCGATCGTTCGCTGGCGCTCGGGCGCAAATCTGCTTTATTCCAACTGGCTAAACTATTTCGTTTACCAGACGACACCTTACGATATTAACGAAATACAATAAAAAAAGCACGCTTTTGCGTGCTTTTTTGTGGCGCGGCATGAGGGACTCGAACCCCCGACCTACTGGTTCGTAGCCAGGCACTCTATCCAACTGAGCTAATGCCGCATTTTCCGGCGGTCGCCAGAACGTGTTATATAATACCACAAAAGATCCGTGTTGTCAATACCAATTTATAAAAAAATATAAAAGTTTTATTAAAAATTGAAAAACTACTTGAAAAAAGCGAAATAAAGATGTATTATAATATATGATCTTAATTTAATTCTAAGGAGATAAAAATGAAACTTTCCGTACTTGCTAACCTTTACGGCGCAAAGACTCTTGACGAGGCACTCTCGATCATTTCGGGTCTCGGTGTTCATACCGTTGAGATCGGTGCCGGCGGATATCCCGGCAAGGCACACTGCAACCCCGCAGAGCTGCTCGCTGATGAAAAGAAGTTCGACGAGTTCGTTGCAACCTTCAAAAAGTATGATGTCGAGATCTGCGCGCTTGCTTGCCACGGTAACCCCCTCCACCCCGATGCGAAAACCGCAAAGGAGTTCCACGATGACTTTATTAATGCTATTTTGCTTGCCGAAAAGCTCGGACTTGACACGGTTATCGGCTTCTCCGGCTGCCCCGGCGACAGCGAAGGCTCGAAGTATCCGAACTGGGTGACTTGCCCCTGGCCCGGCGATTTCCTTGAGATCCTTGACTGGCAGTGGAATGAAAAGCTCATTCCTTATTGGAAGGAAGTCGGCGCATTTGCGGTTGCACACGGCGTAAATCATATCGCATTTGAGATGCACCCCGGTTTCTGCGTATATAATCCCGAAACCTTGCTCCGCCTGCGTGCAGCGGTCGGCGATGTTATCGGCGCAAACTTTGACCCCTCGCACCTCATTTGGCAGGGAATGGATCCCGTTGCGGCGATCCGTGAGCTTAAGGGTGCGATCTATCACGTCCATGCAAAGGACACGAAGATCGACAGCTACAATACCGCTAAAAACGGAGTGCTTGATACCAAGCACTACGGCGATGAGATCAACCGCGCATGGGTGTTCCGCACGGTCGGCTACGGCAACGGCGAGAGCTATTGGCGCGACCTTGTCAGCAATCTCCGCCTCTGCGGCTATGACAGAGTTCTTTCGATCGAGCACGAGGACAGCCTGATGTCGATCGACGAGGGACTTGCGAAGGCGGTTGAATTCCTCTCACCCATTGTTATCAAGGAGCCGAAGCCCGGAACGATGAGCTGGGCATAATATAAAAAACCGCAGAGGACACTCTGCGGTTTTTTTCTTTTTTCGTAGAACTATGTCAAAAAAACGGCTAAAAAAGATTTAATAAAAACCGTATGCACCGCCAATTTTCATATAAATCTATTGACAATAACGGAAAAATGTTGTATCATATAATATTGTAAAATAAAAACAAAAAGGAATGATTTAAAATGAAAATTCTCGTTATCAACGCAGGAAGCTCGTCGATCAAGTATCAGCTGATCGACATGGATACCGATAAGCTCATTGCCAAGGGTCAGTGCGACCGTATCGGCATTGAGGGAGGCAACTTCAAGCAGAAGGTCGAGGGACGTGCAGATTATGTTCTCGACGTTCAAATGGCAAACCATGCAGAAGCGGTCAAGATCGTGCTTGACACTCTTGTTTCGGCGGAAAACGGCGTTATCTCGTCGCTTGATGAGATCTCGGCTGTAGGTCACCGCGTTCTCCACGGCGGAGAAAAGTTCTCTGGCTCGGTCATCATCGATGAAAAGGTCATTGAGACCATTGAAGAATGCTGCGAGCTCGGCCCGCTTCATAACCCCGCAAACCTCACGGGTATTCGCGCTTGCGAGCAGCTCATGCCCGGCGTGCCTCAGGTTGCCGTTTTCGATACCGGCTTCCACCAGACCATGCCCGACTACGCATATCTTTACGCACTTCCTTACGAGTATTATGAGAAATATAAGATCCGCCGCTACGGTTTCCACGGAACGAGCCATCGCTATGTCAGCATGAGAGCTGCCGATATGCTCGGCAAAAAGGACGATCCCACGGGTCTTCGCATCGTCACCTGCCATCTCGGAAACGGCTCGTCGCTCGCAGCTGTCAAGGACGGCAAGTGCTATGACACCTCGATGGGACTTACTCCGCTTGAGGGTATCATGATGGGTACCCGTTGCGGCTCGATCGACCCTGCAATCGTTCCGCAACGGG
>SVSW01000035.1 GCA_015064095.1 Oscillospiraceae bacterium
CCTTCTTCAGCGGCGCGTGCGCCGGTGGAGAAGGGCTTTTCCTCAAGGACCTTTACTTCCTCGGTGTAAGGATCGAACTGGGTCTTGACATATGTGAAGCCGTTTATTCTCGAAATGATATAAGCTGCGTCCTTGCCGAGACCGTTGAGGATAACGCGAAGGGGTTTTACACGGACCTTGTTTGCGTTAAGAGCGATCTTGATCGCACCCTCAGCAGCTGCGAAGGACTCGTGACCTGCGAGGAAGCAGAAGCACTCGGTCTCCTCAGAAAGGAGCATCTTGCCGAGGTTACCGTGGCCGAGACCGACCTTGCGGTTTTCGGCGACCGAGCCGGGAATGCAGAAGGACTGAAGACCGATACCGATATTAGCGGCAGCGGTTGCAGCGGACTTATCACCCGTTCTCTCAGCCTCTTTAAGAGCGATAGCAGAGCCGACGGTGTATGCCCACTTTGCATTTTCAAAGCAGATGGGCTGTGTTTCCTGAACGATAGTATAGGGGTCGATGCCTGCCTTGTCGCAGATCTCCTTGCACTCATCGATCGAGGAGATACCATAATTCTTTATAACGTCGAGGATCTTCGCCTCGCGTCTTTCATAACCTTCAAAATGTGCCATTATGCTTTACCTCCTTCTTATTCTTTGCGGGGATCGATGTACTTGACGGCATCTGCAAACTGACCGTATGTACCCTTGGATTTCTCGTATGCCTCGTTCGGCTCCATGCCCTTCTTTATAAAGTCGGTCATTTTACCGAGAGAAACGAACTCGTATCCGACAACCTCGTTATTTGCATCGAGAGCCATTCTGGTGCAGTAGCCCTCGGTCATTTCGAGGTAACGAACGCCTTTTTCCTTCGTGCCGTACATAGTACCGACCATGGAGCGCTCGCCCTTGCCGAGGTCTTCCATGCCTGCACCGATAACAAGACCGCCCTCGGAGAATGCGGACTGCGAGCGTCCGTAAACGATCTGAAGGAAGAGCTCGCGCATAGCTGTATTGATAGCATCGCAAACAAGGTCGGTGTTAAGAGCCTCAAGCAGTGTCTTGCCGGGAAGGATCTCAGCTGCCATTGCGGCAGAGTGTGTCATACCGGAGCAACCGATGGTTTCAACGAGGGCTTCCTCGATGATACCGTTCTTGACATTGAGGGAGAGCTTGCACGCGCCCTGCTGGGGTGCGCACCAGCCAACACCGTGTGTGTATGCCGAAATATCGCTGATCTGTTTTGCCTGTATCCATTTACCCTCTTCGGGAATTGGGGCAGGGCCGTGATCGCAGCCCTTTTGTACCTTGCACATCTTTGCGACTTCGTTGCTCTGTGCGTAAGGCATTTCGCTGACGTTGCTCATGTTTTTCTCCTTTTATGATTATAAAATTTTTGCTTAAATTAAAGCTCCGCGATAAGCGGTGCTGCGTACTTTGCATACTGCTCACCTATAAAGCGTGAGCCGTTCACGTTCGGGTGAACGCCGTCGCTCGAATAGTGGAGCGGTGCGGGCTGGGTTTTGAGTGCCTCGGCGAAGATCTCGTTGAGCGGGATATAAACATCGGCAAACTCATCTGCCAGCTTTTTTATAATGGGAAGAACGGTTACAAAATCACGTCTCATGCTTTGTCTCATTTCATTGTCGAAATCGAGAATGTACGGCGCGATCATGATTATCTTTGCGCCCGTTTCATTTTTGATGCGCTCAAGGATTGCGCGGTAGTTGGTTTCTATCTGTGCGTCGGTGGTTGCGATCCTCTCTTTGAGGTGGCGGTGCCAAATATCGTTTATACCTATGAGGATAGAAATAACGTCGGGCTGAAGGTCGATGGCATCTGCGGTGAGACGGTCAAAGAGCTGATCGGTTCGGTTTCCGCTGATTCCGAGGTTTATAAACTCAAATTCGTTATCGGGATACGCCGCCGAAATAAGCTCTGCGGCATATTTCGGATATCCGTCACCCATATCGTGATAATTTCTCTTATCTCGTCCTGCGTCGGTGATGCTGTCACCCTGAAACAGGATCTTTATTTTTTTCATTACTTTACGATCTCTCCCTCAACCTTGCCGAAAGCAGCTGCTGCGTTGCACTCGTCGGTATCGATGTGCATAGCGAGAGCGAACTTATCGCTGACGCGAACGACAACATCATCGTAGATCACGGGGCGTGATGTGTTGAGCTTTACCTTGACGATCTCCTTATCCGAAACGCCGAGGGCCTCGGCATCGGCGGGAGTCATATGTATATGACGCTTTGCAACTATTGCACCGTTTTCTATCTCGACCTCACCGCAAGGACCGACGAGCTTGACACCGGGTGTGCCTGCGATGTCGCCGCTTTCACGGACGGGGGGAGTGATACCGAGTGCGCGAGCATCGGTGAACGACACCTCGACCTGAGATGCGGGACGGCAGGGCCCGAGAATGCTCATCTTGACAGATCCCTTAGGACCGACGACCTCGATCTTCTCCTCGCAAGCGAACTGACCGGGCTGGCTTAAATCTTTTTTGTTGGTGAGCTCGTGACCTTTGCCGAAAAGGACATCAAGGTCTTCGCGCGAAACATGTGCATGACGTGCAGAGGTTTCAATGATAAATGTGTTTGCCATTTTTATTGCTCCTTTGAATATTTTTTCATACACAGTTATTATAGCACGTTTGTCGCAATTTGTAAATCCCATTTTTGACAAATATATAACATATCTTAAACTTTTTTTGTGAATAATAAAGAAAAGGAGGTTGCTATGGAAAAGGATAAGGATAAAAAAGAGAGCATTGAGGAAGCTCTGATGCCGCGCGGAGGCTCACTGACTGTCGGAGCTGTTCACTGTCTTAACATCATAGGGCAGATAGAGGGCCATTATGCTCTCGGCGAGAGCCAAAAAACAACGAAATACGAGCATGTGATCCCGTTGCTTGTCGATATTGAAGAATCGCGCGAGTGTCGAGGACTTCTCGTGATACTAAACACGATGGGCGGCGATGTTGAGGCCGGGCTTGCTATTGCGGAAATGATCGCCTCAATGAAAAAGCCGACGGTATCGCTCGTGCTTGGGGGCAGCCATTCGATCGGCGTGCCGCTTGCGGTTGCGGCGAAGCGTTCGTTTATCGTTCCCTCGGCAACTATGACGATACACCCCGTGCGCATAAACGGGCTCGTTATCGGTGCGCCGCAGACCTACAATTATTTTCGCGATATGCAGGATCGCATCATAAAATTTATTGTGGATCATTCGCGCGCGGACGCAGACCGCTTGAACGAGCTTATGATGAAGCCCGACGAGATGGCAAACGATATCGGATCGGTGCTTGATGGGCATCAAGCGGTTGGTAGCGGTATAATTGACGAGATAGGCGGACTTGATCGCGCACTTGCGGCTTTGCATAAAATGATAGAAGAAACTGAGGAAAATAAGAGGTAGATCATGATAAAGACAGCGGAGCTTATTGACCTTTCGCACACATTGGCGGGGCGTTATCTTTCGATGTACGAATATCCCTGGCAGGCACTTTCTCATATCAAAGATATTATAATGAAGATAGGTGAGGGCTTGCCGTCTGACGAATTTTACTGCCCCGAAAAGAATGTGTGGATCGCAAATGACGCAAAAGTAGCACCTACGGCATTCATCGGCGCGCCCTCAATAATCGGGCACGGCACGGAGGTGCGTCACTGCGCCTTCATTCGCGGTTCGGCGCTTGTCGGTGACGGCGCGGTGATCGGAAATTCGGTCGAGCTTAAAAACTGCATAATATCGGACGGCGCGCAAGTGCCTCATTATAATTATGTGGGCGATTCGATACTCGGCTACCGTTCGCACATGGGGGCGGGGGCTGTGACCTCGAATGTCAAATCAGATAAGACTCCCGTGACCGTGAAGATCGGTGACGAGCGGATCAAAACCGGACTAAAAAAATTCGGAGCGATACTTGGGGATCTTGCGGAGATCGGCTGCGGTGCGGTCTTAAATCCCGGAACCGTGATAGGGCGGAGAACGAGTGTTTATCCGCAGGTGTCGGTGCGCGGATATATTCCTGACGGCTGCATAGTAAAATCTGAAATCAATATCGTAAAGAGAAGGGCTTAATTATGGGAAGACTTTTCGGAACAGACGGAGTGCGGGGCGTTGCGAACTCCGAGCTGACTTGCACTCGCGCTTTTGATATAGGGCGCGCCGCGGCTGCCGTGTTGACTGAGGGCTGCCGAAGAAGACCTGTTTTCGTCATCGGCGGAGATACTCGGGCATCGACGGCGATGCTATCGGCGGCATCGGCATCGGGGCTTTGCTCTGTGGGGGCCGATGTTATTGATATCGGCGTTGTGCCGACGCCGGCGGTGGCTTTTCTTATAGGAAAGCTCAAAGCCGATGCGGGGATCATGATAACGGCATCGCATAATCCTTACGAGTACAACGGTATCAAAATTTTCGGCGGTGACGGCAGAAAGCTACCCGATCTGCTTGAAGATCGCATAGAGTCGATAGTGCTTGACGGAGTGACCGTGCCGCCGACCCCCGACGGTAACGGGGTTGGGCGTATCGTGCATGATGCAACCGCCGTAAAATCGTACATTGACCATGTAAAGGGCACGGTCATGTATTCGCTTGACGGGCTTTCGATCGCCGTTGACTGCTCAAACGGTTCGGCATCGGTGACGGCGGAGGTGCTTTTCACATCTCTCGGTGCAAACGTTCATATGATAGCCGCCGAGCCCGACGGAGTTAATGTCAACGAAAATTGCGGATCAACACATATCGAAAACCTTGCAAATACCGTTAAAAACGGAAATTTCGACTGCGGCATAGCGTTTGACGGAGATGCCGACCGTTGCCTTTGCGTTGATGAGAACGGAGAGCTTGTGGACGGAGACCGTATCATGGCGATCTGTGCGCTTGACCTTTCGGAGCGAGGACGGCTCAACAAAAACACCGTTGTCGGCACTGTAATGTCAAATCTCGGATTTGTTCGGTTTTGCGAGGACAACGGGCTTCGTTTTATCGCGACCAAGGTCGGTGACCGTTTTGTGCTTGAAGAAATGCTGCTTGAGGATTATTCGTTCGGAGGCGAGCAATCGGGACATATCATTTTTAAGGATTTTGCCACGACGGGTGACGGGCAGCTCACGGCGGTCCAGCTTCTTTCTCTTATGCGAAGAACGGGGAAGCGGCTTTCGGAGCTTGCATCGGTTATGGAGGTCTATCCGCAGACGTCTAAAAACGTCACCGTCACGCCCGAGGGAAAGCTTATGTTCTACACCGACCGAGATATCGCCGCTGCCATGCAGGAGGCGAAAGATGAGCTGGGTCAGGACGGAAGGATAGTTGTTCGGCCGTCGGGAACCGAGCCGCTTATTCGCGTGATGGCAGAGGGCATGGATATGGATAAGATCAAGGATATTGTGTCACGCGTTGCAGGTGTGATCGAAGAACGTATCGGAGGGAATTAGCGTGAGATATTATCCGTCTATGCCGATTATTTAATGCTCACGCTACCAAATTCAAATTAAAAATGGGGCCCTAACCCATTTTTGTTCGCAAAGCGAACACATTTGAATTTTTAAAAATATTTGTGCCGCCGCCGGGGCGGCGGAATGGAGATTAATATGTGCGGAATTATAGGATATACGGGTGAGCAAAAGGCTGCGCCTATACTGATCGAGGGGCTTTCGGCTCTTGAATATCGGGGCTATGACTCCTCGGGTGTCGCGCTTTTGGCAGACGGTGAAATAACGGCAGTAAAATCAAAGGGCAGGATCGCAGTCCTTGAAGAAAAGCTCGAAAACACGAAGCTGCCGGAGGCGACGTGCGGAATCGGCCATACACGCTGGGCAACGCACGGAGAGCCGTCTGATATAAATGCGCACCCTCATCTTTCGTCATCGCTCGCCCTCGTACACAACGGGATAATTGAAAATTACCGCGCGATAGAAAATCATCTTTCACTGTCGGGCTATGATTTCGTTTCGCAGACCGATACGGAGGCGGCGGCACATCTTATCGACTTTTATTACCAAAAAACGAATGATCCTGTCGAGGCGCTTTGTTCGGCGGCAGACGAAATGCGCGGATCGTTTGCTTTCGGCGTTGTATTCGCAAATATACCCGATACGATATACGCAATTCGCAAAGACAGCCCGCTTATCGTTGCCGCGACGGGCAGTGCAGGCCTTATAGCTTCCGACATCACGGCGATACTCGCTCATACGAACAAGTATTTCCGCATAGATGAGGGGATCGTTGCGGTGGTTAAAAAGGGAGAAATAAATTTTTTGGACCGAGAGGGGAAAAAAGTTGCGCAAAATGAAGAAACGGTTGATTGGACGGTATCGCGTGCACAAAAATCGGGTTTTTCCCATTTTATGCAGAAAGAGATATTCGAGGAGCCCGATGCAATAAGAAAAACGGTAACGCCGCGCCTGCTTTCGGGCATACCCGATTTCGGAAACGATGCGCCGAACGGAGAAACGCTTGCAAAATTTGACCGTATACACATCGTTGCTTGCGGAACGGCGATGCACGCGGGGCTTATCGGCAAGGCTTTCACGGAGCGGCTTGCCCGCGTTCCCGTGAACGTGGAGATCGCATCGGAGTTCCGATACCGCGATCCGATACTCGGCGAAAATGACCTTGTCATACTGCTTTCGCAATCTGGTGAGACCGCCGATACCTTGGCGGCTTTGCGGCATGCCAAAGCTCGCGGCACCGCAACGCTTGCTATCGTAAACGTTATCGGATCGTCTGTTGCACGCGAGGCTGACAGCGTGATATACACGCTTGCGGGGCCCGAGATCGCTGTGGCAAGCACAAAAGCTTATTCCGTTCAATGCGCGGTTCTTGTTCTTCTTGCCGTCAGTACGGCGCTCGGCAGAGGTCAAATGAGCCAAGCTGACGCGGAGGATATCTGCCGTGCCATGAGCGAAAACGTGCCCGACGATGTTGCTGCCGTGCTCAAAATGAGCGATGATATTTGCAAGGTTGCTAAAAAATACACGGGCTGCGAGGACCTTTTCTATATCGGACGGGGCATCGATGCCGATATGTGCACCGAGGGGTCGCTGAAATTAAAGGAAATTTCGTATATTCACAGCGAAGCATACGCCGCAGGCGAATTAAAGCACGGCACGATCTCGCTCGTTACGGAGGGCGTGCCTGTGGTGGCTCTCATAACGGAGCGCGCGCTTTGCGAGAAGGTCATAAGCGCGATCCGCGAGGTCAAATCGCGCGGGGCAAGAGTGCTTTGCATCGTAACGGACGATATTGCCGAGGATTTTGACATTCCGTGCGATGATATGATCCGTTTTCCCGCGAGCGTGCCCGAGCTTGCTCTTTTCTCTGCGGCAAGCGTGCTTCAGCTTTTTGCTTATCACGCGGCTTCCGCTCGGGGCCTTGATGTCGATAAGCCGAGAAATCTTGCAAAATCGGTGACGGTTGAATAATAAAATGACGGGGTCGAGATTATCGACCCCGTCTTGACAAACGGCACGGTTTGGTATATACTGTTAGAAGATCGCAAAAAGTAAAAAGGATATAAATTATGGCAAATTACAGAAGAGGAAGAATAAACGACGAAACGGTCAAGGAGATCTCGCAGATCTTGCGCGATGTCAAGGATCCTCGCGTGTCGTCTGCATTTATCAGCGTTATTGCAGCTGACGTCACGCCCGATCTTAAATTCGCAAAGATATACTATTCGGTCTTGACGGGTGACGCAAAAGAGGTTGCAAAGGGTCTTGTGTCCAGCACGGGATATATACGCCGTTGCCTTGCTCAAAGACTTAATCTGCGCATTACCCCTGAGCTGAAGTTTATTCGCGATACAACGAGCGAAAACGGCGCTCATATCTCGGAGCTGCTTCACAAAATAGATGCCGAGCGCGCTGAACGTTCCGAAGATGATGAATAAAAGCAAAAACCCCGCTGAGATATCCTCGGCGGCGCTCGCCTATCTCGGCGACTCGGTGATTGAGATAAGAGTTCGCGAATTTCTCGTTTCATGCGGGCTATCCCACGCAGCAGATCTAAATGCCGCCGCACTTGATTTTGTGCGCGCCTCGGCGCAGTCCGATGCGGTCGAAAATATTTTACCGATACTCACCGAGGGGGAGGCGGCTGCGTTTCGCCGCGGACGCAACATAGGTCACACCAACACACCGAAAAGCGCAACCGCTCTTCAGTACCGCCGCGCAACGGGCATGGAGGCTCTTTTCGGATACTTACGGCTCACGGGGCAAGAGGAGCGTGCGGACGAGCTTTTCTCTTTTGCTTATGCTGATATTATGAAGAAATATAAAGGAGATCAAAATGTCAAATCAGAAGATTAAGATCGAGGTTGAGAACTACGGCACGATCACGGCCGAGCTTTATCCCGATAAAGCGCCAAACACAGTTAAAAATTTCGTTGAGCTTATCGAGAAGGGATTTTTCTCAGGCAAGATATTCCACCGCATCATCGAAGGATTTATGATACAGGGCGGGGGATATGATGTTGATTTCAACCACCACGAGGCAAAGTCCATTCGCGGCGAGTTCCGTGCAAACGGTTTTTCGCAAAACGACATAAAGCACACCCGCGGCGTGCTTTCAATGGCACGCACGTCCGATCCTAACTCCGCGTCGTCGCAGTTCTTTATCATGCATGAGGACGCACCTCATCTTGACGGTCAGTACGCGGCTTTCGGCTGCGTTACGGAGGGCATCGAGGTCGTTGATAAGATCGCAGGGGTCCGTACAGGATACGGCGACTGCCCGATCGTTCCTGTCATTATTACAAAAATGGAAATAATCTAAAAGAAAAAGACCCGAAAGGGTCTTTTTCTTATTTTTTAAGAGCCTGATCAAGCCAGACTGTGCCGTAGGTAAATGCCTCGTGCAGTCCTTTTTTTGTTGCCTGCTTTATGATATTGTTCGGATCCTTTGAATCTATGATCTGTACCAGAATGTTGTCGGGGATCTCGTTGCCCTCATGTGTTTTGTAGGACATTATTTCAAGTATCAGAATGCACTTTTCGGACATATCTCCGTAGCATATGGTGTCGCCCTCGCGAACCAGAGGCTTTCCCTTGTATTCGAGATATTTTCCCGAAACCAGCTTGCGTTCGTCCATTTTATATCTTCCTTTCGTATTATTTCTTGCTATCCTAATTATTTTAACATAAGATCGGCACAAAGTCAATCTTTTTTCTCAAATTACCGTTGGGGAGCTTTTTATATACTCATCAGCCGCGCGCGGCGTATCAAAGGCGAGGGTATAAAGTGCGTCTGCACGCGCCGAGAGCGCGAACTGACGGGGGGAGAGCTTTTCGGCGTCCGCGGGCTTTGTAACGATCTTAATATGTGCGCATTTTTTGATGCGGGCAAGCTCTGCGCGCCCCTTTTCGTTTGCGGCAAGGAGCTGCAAGTAAGCGGGTGGGGCGGTGAGATCCTCGGGTGTAACCGAGAGCATGCAGTATAGAACGGCGCGGCGCACGCGCGAGTCCGTGTAGCGCTTTGCCGCCGCAGATTCAAAAAATTCTTCAAGCGAGCACGATCTCTTTGCGGCCGACACGAGCCTGTGGGCAAGTCCGCCGCCGGCTTCGGCACATTTTTCAAGCTCGCAGGGGTCGGCAAGACGGAAAAACGCAAGTATCGCGCGTTCAAGATTTTTTGCGTTTGCTATGTTTGCGTCTTGCAGTGCTTTTGCGGCAGGCGGGGGCATAAGCTCAAAGGCCCGTGCATCTCCGTCAAGCATCAGTGCGCGAACTGCGGTCGCGCTTGGGTGATTCTGACCGTTTACCTTCTTTTCACCGTAATCTGCGCCCTCACGTTTCGTCACGCGGAGCTTTTCTTCACAACCGATGCGGAGCGCGGCGCGGAAATACGCAAGTCCGAGCATATCGTTTGAAGGCAGAGCCTCGCCGCCGACGCAGGCCAGCGCACGGAAATATGCTTGTGCTGCACCGAGATTTGGCTCTCGGTCAAGTATCTTTTTATATTCTTCGTCAAATTCGGGTGTTGCCGACGCGCGTGCGAGCGACAAAAGCCCCTCTCGATCTGCGCTTTCACTGCCGAAATTTATTTCGTCAGCCAAAAGATCGTCGAGTATTGCGACACCTGCCCCCGCAAAATAGTCGGCACTTGCGGAAGAAAAGGGAAAGGGCAGTTCAAGCACAAGATCCGCCCCCGATGCAACAGCCGCCCGTGCGCGCGTGAATTTGTCCGCGATCGCCGGCTCTCCGCGCTGTGTAAAGTTTCCTGACATCAGGCAAATGACGGTATCCCTGTCCGCACGCGCGGAATTTATATGGTGCAGATGCCCTGTGTGAAAGGGATTATATTCGCATATTATTCCGATTGTTTTCATTTTACTTTCCTTTTCATGAATTTGCCGCGCACCTCGTGCTCCGAAAAGTCTGCGTGAAGATCGGAAGAAAGTGTTTCTTCGTCAGCCCCGAGGGATATTCCGTATGTATAGAGAAGGGAAAATGCGTCGCTTTGACCGATCTTTCTTATCTTGCGTCCGTCGGTTGCTTCTATATGTTGGCGCAATCCGTCAAAAAAGGCAAACGGTGTTGTGAGGGATAAAAGGTACGGCAGAGTGCGTGAAAATTTGCTGCCAAAGCGTTCCGTCAGGTCTGAGATCTCATGTAAGCGGCGAAGATCCTCATATGAAAGCTCATTCGTTGCAAGCACCTCATATGGCGGCTCGCTTCTGTGTTTTATGCCGAGCCTTTCGGCATCGCGGCGCAGCGCCGTGCCGTGGAGTAGCTTTAAAAAGCCCACTTGAAGCTCGCTGCAAGCAAAATACGCGCGGTCAAAAGCATTTGCAATATCGCTGAGTGTGTCGCCGGGCAGACCGCAAATGAGATCAAGGTGCAAGGTGGCTTTTGATGTTGCAACGATCCTGCGGCAGGCGGTGAGCACGGCTTCGGGATCTATATGCCTTGCACAGAGCGCAAGCGTTTTTTTGTTTGTGCTTTGGAGCCCGACCTCAAGGCGGAGTTTTCCCTCCGGGAATTTTGAGATCAGTTCAAAGCTTTCCTCGTCGAAAAGCGGAGCACAGACCTCCAAATGGTATTCCTTTGTATATTTTTCGTCGAGCAGGCCTCGAAGTATTTCGTTTGCGCGTCTATTATCAAAATTAAACGTGCGGTCAACGAGCTTTACAACGGCATCGCCCTCGAATTTTTCAAATTCGTAAAGCTCCGAAAGCGTCTGCTCGACGCTTTTTGCCTTTACTCCGCGCGCCCTCGAAGATAAGCAGTATGCGCAGGAATATGGACAGCCGCGCGAGGACTCGTAATACATGAGCTTTTTGCGGGGCTCGTCGGGTGAGTAAAGTATGCCGTCTGTGAGGGTGCTTTCATTTGATATTACTATTCGAGGCGGAGTTGCTCCGTCGCGAAACGCGGAGCAGACCTCGGTCATCGCCCGCTCGCCCTCACCGCAGACTATACAGTCGACAAAGCTGCAATCATCAAAGCGCTCGGGATCAAACGACACCTCAGGTCCGCCGAAAATTATTTTTGCATCGGGTCGCAAGGCGCGAAGATCCGCGGCTGCCGAAAGCATTTTTTTTATGTTCCATATGTAGCAAGAAAAGCCGTATATGTCCGCGTTCTCGGCGATAAGCGCATCGGTAAGCGACGCGTCCGTGTCGCCGAGTGTCGCCTCGATGAGCGCGACGTCAAAGCCCGCACCGATAAGGGGCGGACGCAGAGCTCGTATTGAAAGATTTGTGTGGCTGTATGAGCCTGCAACGGCAAAAAGCGCTACCTTCATTTTCCATTCCTTAGTTTTATTAATTTACATTATATCATACATAAGCTTTTTTGTAAACTCTTGAGTAAACTTTTCCTTTTCACCGAAATTCACATATGATATATAAATTTCTTCAAGCGCAAAGTGATTTTTCGCAGCGTCCGAAAGGGCGAGCTTGGCACATTCCACGGCGACGTCCATTGCCGACGTGAGCGCGCGGTGCTCCCGACGTACCTCGGCGGCTGTTGCGCGGTCAATAAACCTTTTCATATTGACGGCTCGCGCGCCCTCAATATCAGCGGTCGTAAACAGCAAACCGCCGAGTTCAAGTGCGTCGATATGCTCGGGCATTACGGGGTCGCGCGAGATGCGCACCGTCAGCCTCTTGCGCTCGGCTTCGGCGAGCAGAGCATCAAAATATATATGCGCTGTGGCGAGCACATCGCGCACGCAAACGACGGATTTTGCCTTTTCTTCAAGCGTTGAGAAGCGAACCTCTCCGCGCATTCCGATTGAAGATATGCAAAGCTCGGTCTTTTTTGGTTCCGTACCGTTCGGTAAATGGCGCAAGGAGCGCGCAGCAGCGGATTTGAGCTTTTCAAAATCTATTGATCTTAGGATCAGTGCGTCTGCCGCTTCGCATAGTTGGCCCGCGGCTGACAGACAGTCGTATGCGCGGCGATATGCCTCTCCTTTTTTCTTTGCAAGCTCGGCTATCTCAGAACAACGCGCCGACAGTCCGTTTCCGTAAAAGAAACTGCCGAGATCAATAAGCTCCTCGCGTGCACCTGGTAGGGTCGCCTCCACCGCATGCGGAGCCGTGCCGTCGAGGATCGCTATGCGGCGGTCGATCACGATACCGTCAAGCGATTCCGGGTCGGACGAGCAGTATATGTAAACGACGGAGAGCCGTGCGCCCTCTGCCGCCTCGGCGATCTTTTTCATAAAATAGCTCTTTCCCGTACCCGGGCCGCCTTTTATAATATAAACCCGCTCGGTCCCGCCGAATGCGTCGTCGTAATAGCTGACAAAGCCGCGCCGGCTGTTCGACGCAGCAAAATATTTTTCTTTCATAAGCCCTCTCCTTTAAGATTTTATAATATCTTATGAGGTGACGGCTTTTTTGCCACTTTTCTTGCCGAAAAGGCCGAAAAGACCGGAGATCACGAGCATTCCTCCGAAAAGCTTTTTCATTATCGCGGAGGGTATAAACCCCACAAGATAACTGCCGAAAAGTGAGCCTACGATGCCGAGTAACGTCAAAAACAGAACGGCGTTCCAAAGTATCTTGCGGCGGGCAACATGAAATACCAGTGACGCACCTGCGGAAAACAGGAAAAAGAGCAGATTTAAGCCTTGAGCCGAGATCTGCTCCGTGCCCTCGGCGAGAGTGAGCCAAATTACGAAAAGTCCGCCGCTGCCGACTCCGAGCCCCGACAGAACTGCGATTATAAAGCTTGCAATTACCGAAATCATAAAAACCTCAAATTATCATATAAATTCCCGACCAAATGACGAGTATGGCGAATATCTTTTGCAAGATCGGTATCTTCAGCTTTCCCAGCAGGATCGCACCGAGTGCGCCGCCTATCAAGCAAGGGATCAGGTAATGTGAAAAGCCGTCGAGCGAGAAGCGACCGGCGCGAGAATAAGATATCATCGAAAATATTGAAACGGGGAACATCACGCAAAGGGCGTTCGCAAAAACATCACGCTGTCCCTCTTTGTCGTGTATCAGCAAGGGCGAAAGTCCAAAAACTATTAATATTCCGCCGCCTGCTCCGAAGACTCCGTTTGCAACACCGGCAAGGAGCCCGAAAACGGTTAGACGCAAAACGGTCTTCTGGCCTATTTTATCGGTAAATAATTTTATCATTTAAAAAATTCCTTGAAATTGATTTATATTTATGTTATAATTAATTATATATTACCCACGTTTAATAAAATCAATCCGAAAGGGAAAAGATAATGGCTCAAAAAAAGGTTACAAACAAAAAGTCCTCTCAAAAAAAGCAGCCTGTTATTCAAAAGAAGGCGCAGCCGGTAAATGCCGGCAAAAGGGCAGATTCCAAGCCGAGATCGGAAGCGCTCATACATCAGATATTGCCGTTCGTTTGGTTTTTTGTTGCGCTTTTCTTGCTGTTTTGCATAATTCCGAGAGATGTGTTCGGTGCATCGGGTGACGCCAACATACTCGGCCCTGTCGGCGAGTGGATACACATTCTTTCGTTCGGACTTTTCGGTTGGGGTGCATTCCTCATTCCTGCGCTGTTCGTTTATCTCGGCATTGTGTGGAGAAAGCTCATCGATGAAAAACAACTTGGCACGAAGATTACTTATGCTGCAATAATAATATTGCTTATTTCGGCACTTGCAGAGGTTTTTGTGTCGAGTAACAAATATTTGGGATTTGAACTTTTCGACAAGGGCTCAAAGCTCATTGGTGGAGGACTTATCGGCGGAACACTCGGCTGGCTCTCCTTTGCGGGACTTAAAATCGTCGGGTCGCTGATAGTCATTGTTGCCTTGCTTGTTATCTTTGTTTGCTTGTTCCTTGAAATCACACCCAGAAACATCTGGACTTGGATACGTTACAAAAACAAGGTACGTCAAGACAAAAAGCAGCGTCTGATAGAGCAGCGCCTTAACGAGGAGGAGAGGCAGGAGCAGCTCCGCATACAGGAAGAAAAATATGCACCGCCCGTTGTTGAGGAGAGCTATCCCGAGCCCGAGCAGACCGAGGACGAGGACGAAGAGCCCGAGCTTATAATCGAGCCCGAGCCCGAACCGGAGCCCGAGCCGCCGATCGAGGAGGAAAAGCCGCAATCGATATTTGATAAGGTTATCGCCGATGAGAAAAAAGCGCAGATCTATGCCAATGACGGCGACGATGACGCGGAATTCGAAGAAGAAAGCGAGTTCTCAATGGAAGAGCCCGAACCGGAGGCCACGGTAATTCCTTGGGTGCAGCCCCCGATAGATCTTTTAAATTCCGATCCCGGCGCACATGCGGATCAGTCCGAAAATATTGAGAGGACCAAGGCAAAGCTGCGCGGAACGCTTGAAAGCTTCGGCGTGCGCATAAGGGACATCGGATATTCGATCGGTCCGACAATTACGAGATATGAGGTCTTCCCGGAGGCCGGTGTGCGAGTAAAGCAGATCGCAAACCTTGTTGACGATATT
>SVSW01000036.1 GCA_015064095.1 Oscillospiraceae bacterium
GGAATTCGTTGCCCATGGTGAAGGCGATAAAGCCGAGTGCGACGTCGGATACAAGCTCAAAGCTGCTGACAGCCTCGTGAGTAAATCCGAGACCGCCGATCCCGAGCCGACCGAGCACAAAGGGCCCGATCAGCACGCCTGCAATGAGATAAGCCGTAACGGCTGGCAGATCGAGCAGCTTTGCAAGGCGGGACATGATAAGACCTGCGCCGAGCGCGCACGCCATACAAAATAAAACTTCAACAGTTGACATGATCTTACTTCCATAGATTTAATTAATTGACCGATATATAATATCATCAAAGCCGAGCTTTGTCAAGGGAAATATCATATAAAATATTGCAATTTTTCTCGAAATATGTTAAAATGGGCTATCAAACGATAGGAGATCAAAATGAAAAACTGTTTTTACCCCGCAAATATACTTTTGCCCGATTTTTCCCTCGTTGACGGTGAAAAATGGGCGACGATCGCGTGTGATCAGTTCACCTCGGAGCCCGAATACTGGGAGGAGGCGGATCGCTTTGTCGGCGGCGCGCCGTCTGCTCTGCGCGTTGTTTTGCCCGAGGTGTATCTTGACGAGAGCGAGGCTCGCGTGCCCGTCATCAATGCGACAATGATAAATTATCTTGAAAATATACTGAAAGAACACAAAAGCGCCATGATATACGTCGAGCGCGAACAGCCGTCGGGAGGTACGCGTCGCGGAATCATCGGTGCTGTCGATCTTATGTGCTACGACTATAAGAAGGGAAGCGATTCGCTCGTTCGCGCCACGGAGGGCACGGTGCTTGAACGCATACCTCCGCGCGTCGCGGTCAGAAAGAACGCACCGATCGAGCTGCCGCACGTCATGCTGCTCATAGACGACCCGGAAAAGACGGTCATTGAGCCGCTGGTGGGAAAAGAGCTTGCGACGGCGTATGATTTTGATCTAATGCTGGGCGGCGGACATATCAAGGGATATTTTGTTGGTGAAGCCGAGCAAAAAAGAATAGAAAACGCGCTTTCGGCACTCACCGAAAAGGAAAACGGCGGACAAGCTCCCCTTCTTTTTGCCGTCGGTGACGGAAATCACTCGCTTGCCACCGCAAAGGCTTGCTTTGAGGCGATCCGCGAGCAGCTCGGTGACGAGGCGGCGATGGCTCACCCCGCAAGATATGCGCTTTGCGAGGTCGTCAATCTTTACGACGACGCGCTTGAATTTGAGCCGATATACCGAGTGATGTTCGGTGTTGATCCCGAAAATGTGATCTGCGAGCTTAAAAAATATACAGAAAAGCTCAAAGGCACAGCGGCGGAGCAGAAAATAGAATATATGTATGCCGCAGGCCGCGGAGAGCTGACCGTAGCTGCTCCCGAGGCGCAGCTGCCCGTCGGAACATTGCAGAATTTTATAGATGCATACATAAAGGATCATAACGGAGTGACCGTTGATTACATTCACGGTGAGGATTCCACGGAAAAGCTTGCAAATAAAGAAAACGCGATCGGATTTATATTCGATGGAATGAAAAAGACCGATCTTTTCAAAACGGTCATGCTCGACGGCGCACTGCCGCGCAAGACCTTCTCAATGGGTCACGCAAAGGATAAGAGATTTTATCTCGAAGCGCGAAAGATCAAATAAGAAAACGCCTCGCACAGCGAGGCGTTTTCTTATTATAGGCTTCTGTTGACAGCCGAGAAAAGAGCGTTTATGGACGAGGCGATGATGTCATCGTGTATGCCTGCGCCCCAAACCTTTTCGCCGGTCGAGGTGGTTATGCTGACGTATGTGATAGCCTGTGAGGACGAGCCCTTGGTCAATGCGTGCTCCTCGTATGTAAGATCCGAGAAGGCAATGCCGAGGCGAGTCTTGATCGCGTTTGACACGGCGTCAAGCGGACCGTTTCCGCCGGCGCGAAGCTCGCGCTTCTCACCGTCGATCTCAACCGTGAGATATACGCGTACTTCGGGCTTTCGCTCAAATCTGTAATCTATCAAGCGAATGTGAGTGTTGATGTTTACGTAATTTTCGGTGAATATGCGTAACACCTGGTCAGGACCTATTTCGGCATGTGCCTGATCGGAAACCTCTTTGACGGTATAGCCCACGTCCTCTCGCATCTTGCGGGGAAGCAGATAACCGAAATTGTGTTCAAGCATATATCCGATGCCGCCCTTGCCGGACTGTGAGTTTATGCGAATAACATCGGTTTCGTATGAGCGGCCGATGTCAGCGGGATCTATCGGCAAATAGGGGACGTTCCACGGTGCGTCGGGGTTTTCCTCGCGCCATTTCATGCCCTTTGCGATCGCGTCCTGGTGGGATCCCGAGAAGGCAGCGAAAACGAGGCGACCGGAGTAGGGCTGCCGATCGTATATCGGCATGCGCGTGATGTTTTCGTAGATATCGGCGATCTTCGGAAGATCGGAAAGATCAAGCTTGGGGTCAACTCCGTGGGTGTAGAGATTAAGAGCGAGAGTGACAAGGTCGAGATTTCCCGTCCGCTCGCCGTTTCCGAAAAGGGTACCTTCAACGCGGTCGGCGCCGGCAAGCAAGCCAAGCTCGGCGTCTGCGACAGCGCAGCCACGGTCGTTGTGCGGATGGAGGGAGACCTCAACGGCATCGCGGTAATGCAGTCCGTCGCAGATATATTCGACCTGATCGGCATAGACGTGCGGCGAGGAAAGCTCGACCGTCACGGGCAGATTTATTATCGCCTTTTTGTCCTTCGTCGGCAGCCAAACGTCGAGCACGGCGTTTGCCACCTCAAGGGCGAATTGCGGTTCTGTGGCGGTAAACGATTCGGGCGAGTACTCAAATCGGAAGTTTTCGCCGTATTCCTTCGATATATCAAGGAAAAGCCGCGCCCCCTCGATCGCCATTTTCACGATCTCCTCGCGGGAACGGCAAAAGACCTGCTCGCGTTGCGCGGGGGAGGTTGAGTTATAAAGGTGAACGATCGCGTTTTTTGCACCGCGAAGGGCGTCAAAGGTTTTTCTTATTATGTGCTCTCGGCTCTGCGTCAGGACCTGAACCGTCACGTCGTCGGGGATAAGATCTTTTTCAATAAGAGTGCGCAAAAATGTGTATTCCGTTTCGCTTGCGGCAGGGAAGCCGACCTCGATCTCCTTGAAGCCCATCGAAACGAGCAGTGCAAAAAAGTCGAGCTTTTCCTCAAGCGTCATAGGCACGATGAGCGACTGGTTTCCGTCTCGCAGGTCAACTGAGCACCAAGTGGGCGCGCGGTCAACGTAAGACTTGTCCGCCCAGCGCCGACGGGGCGACGAAACGGGGAAAAATTGTCTTGTATATTTTGAAACGTTTTTCATACAAAACTCCGAAAATTTATTTTGTAAAATTATATCATATTTTCTTCTCTGTGTCAACAAAGGTAAAAAAGATGTTAATTTTTTCAAAAATGATATAAAATCCATTTACTAAACACTAATTATATGATATAATGACTTTGATTTGGATATTATAAAATTAAACATCAGCCAAAGGAGGAATTTGTCTTATGGGTATAATTTCGCCCGTTCTTGCGAACGAGTTTGAGCCGTCACTCGCATTTGTGTGCATGCTCGGAATAGTTGTCGTTTTTGTGGGACTTATCTGCATCGTCGGCATTATCATGATCATGAACATTCTTTGTTCCGGCAGGCTTAACCAAAAGAAGGACGATGACGAGGTCGCGCCGCCGCAGGCAACCGCAGCACCGGTATATGCCGCGCCCGCAGCTCCCGTCGCGATCGAAAACCGTTCGGAGATCGTTGCCGCAGTATGCGCCGCCGTCGCCGAGGAAGAAGGAACCGATGTTTCGGCTATCCGCGTAATTTCATTCAAAAAAATTAATTGAGAGGTAAATAAAAATGAAAGCTTACAAAGTAACAGTTAACGGAAATGTATACGAGATCACCCTCGAGGTAGTCAATAAGGCTGATATCAAGCCCGTCGCAGCAGCGCCTGCACCCGCCGCAGCTCCCGCACCCGCCGCAGCACCCGCGCCTGCCGCAGCTCCCGTCGCAGGCGGACTTACCGTCACGGCACCGATGCCCGGAACAATTCTTAAAGTTAACGTTCAGAACGGTGCGCAGATCAAAAAGGGCGACGTTATTATGATTCTTGAGGCAATGAAGATGGAAAATGAGATCATGGCACCGCAGGACGGCGTCATCGGCTCTGTAAACGTAAGCAACGGCGCAGCCGTTGAGGCAGGCACGGTACTCTGCACCATAGCGTAAAGGAGCTTTTGACCCCAAATGGAAGGCATTGTCAATTTTCTTCAGCAGACGGGCTTTTATATGCTGTTCTCCGATTTTCTCGGCGGCGGTTGGAAAAGCCTTGTCATGATACTTATCGCATGCTTGCTACTTTATCTTGCGATAGTTAAAAAATTCGAGCCGCTTCTCCTTTTGCCGATCGCGATCGGAATGCTGCTCACAAATCTTCCGGGTGCCGATGTGTTCCACGAGGCGATATTTGCCGGCGGGCACGTCAACTGGGAAACCTTTGCAAATTCCGCAGGACTTATCGACGTGCTCTATCTCGGCGTTAAGCTCGGAATTTATCCTTGTCTTATCTTTATCGGCGTCGGCGCGATGACGGATTTCGGACCGCTGATCGCAAACCCCAAGAGCTTGCTGCTCGGTGCGTCGGCACAGGTCGGTATTTTTGCGACCGTTGCCGGAGTTATGGGCGTTTCGGCACTGGGCACGGCGTTTGGCTGGGATCAGCTTGTGTTCACACTGCGGCAAGCAGGCTCGATAGGTATAATCGGCGGCGCTGATGGCCCGACGGCTATATTCACGACGTCGCTGCTCGCGCCCGAGCTTCTCGGACCGATAGCGGTTGCAGCGTATTCCTATATGGCGCTCGTTCCCGTTATTCAGCCTCCGATCATGAGGGCGCTGACCACTAAAAAGGAAAGAGCTATCCGCATGGATTCGCTCAAGCCCGTCAGCAAAACGCAAAAGATCGTTTTCCCGATCGTTGTCACGATCTTCGTCGCACTTATCGTTCCGTCGGCTACCGCGCTTGTCGGTTGCTTGATGTTCGGTAATCTGCTCCGTGAGTGCGGCGTTTGCGAAAGACTTTCAAAGACAGTTCAGAATGAGCTTATGAACATAGTCACCGTTCTTCTTGGTGTTTCCGTCGGTGCAACTGCAACCGCGGCAACGTTCCTTAATGCAAAAACCATCATTATAATAGTAATGGGTGTTGTTGCATTCGGTGTTGCTTCGGCATCGGGCGTGCTTATTGCAAAGCTCATGAACGTATTTTTGCCCGAGGGTAAGAAGATCAATCCTCTTATCGGCTCGGCGGGCGTTTCCGCCGTTCCCATGGCGGCCCGCGTGTCACAAAAGGTCGGCCAGGAGGAGAATCCCGGAAACTTCCTTCTCATGCACGCCATGGGTCCGAACGTTGCCGGTGTTATCGGCTCGGCAATAGCCGCAGGTGTTCTTATAGCACTTCTCGGCTAAGAAAGGAATTAAAATATGGCTAAAAAAGTTTTAATTACAGATACGATATTGCGCGACGCGCATCAGTCGCAGGCGGCGACCCGTATGAGACTTGAGGATATGCTTCCCGCTTGCGAGGCTTTGGACCGTGCGGGCTTTTGGTCGCTTGAGTGCTGGGGCGGCGCAACGTTTGACTCCTGCATGAGATTCCTCTCCGAGGATCCGTGGGAAAGACTTCGTCGGCTCCGTGCCGCCATGCCGAACACAAGGCTTCAAATGCTTCTTCGCGGTCAGAACCTGCTCGGCTATAAGCACTATGCAGACGACGTCGTAGACGCTTTCGTTGAGAAATCCATTAAAAACGGTATAAACGTTATCCGTATATTCGACGCACTGAACGATACCCGTAATATGGAAGCCGCAATGCGCGCGACCAAAAAATACGGCGGTCACTGCGAGGCGGCGATAAGCTATACGGTCAGCCCCGTTCACGATGAGGAATATTTCGTTGAGCTTGCAGGCAAGCTTGAGGAGATGGGCGCCGATACCATCTGCATCAAGGATATGGCAAATCTGCTTTTGCCATACGACGCGTATTCGCTCGTCAAGGCGTTAAAGGCAAAGATAAGAGTTCCGATCCATCTGCACACGCACAACACGACGGGTACGGGCGACATGACCTATCTCATGGCGATCCAGGCAGGCGTTGATATTATCGACACGGCAATGTCGCCGCTTGCAAACGGAACGGCGCAGCCGTCAACCGAGGCGATGGTCGCGACCCTTCAGGGTACGGAGTATGACACGGGTATCAAGCTTGAAGATCTCACGGAGATCGCGACGCATTTCAGAAAGGTTGCACAAAAGCTTAAAGAACAGGGCAGCCTTGATCCGAAGGTACTCAACGTCGATCCGAACACTCTGATATATCAAGTTCCCGGCGGAATGCTCTCGAACCTGATCTCACAGCTTAAGCAAGCAAAGGCAGAGGAAAAATATTACGAGGTGCTTGCGGAAGTTCCGCGCGTTCGTGAGGATTTCGGATATCCTCCGCTCGTCACACCCACGAGCCAGATCGTCGGAAGCCAGGCTGTTCTCAACGTTCTTTCGGGCGAGAGATACAAGATGGTCACAAAGGAGTCAAAGGGACTTCTTCGCGGCGAGTACGGACGTCTGCCCGGCAAGGTAAACGAGGAAGTACGCAAGAAAGCGATAGGAGAAGACGAGATCATCACCTGCCGTCCGGCGGATAAGATCGAGCCTGAGCTTGAAAAGTACAGAAAAGAGTACGCAGATATCACGAAGAGTGAGGAAGACGTGCTTTCTTGCGCTATGTTCCCGCAGGTCGCACCGAAGTTCCTTTCGGAGCGCGATAAGCCCGCAGAGCCGGCAGTTCGCGAGCTGATAGTCGAAGACCTCATGGCATAATAAAAAAGACCGCTTCGGCGGTCTTTTTTACATTATTTTATATCCTTTGCCACGCTCGGTAAAGATCAGGCGGCGGCCGTCTTTCTCAAGCTTTCGGCGCAGTCGGCAGATATAGACTTCAAGCTCGCCGTCGGCAAAAGAATTTATGGCGCTTTCAAGAGCTTTTTTGCTAACGGTCTTGCCGCGCGCGTCAATCAACGCGGCGAGAATCAAAAACTCGTTTTCGCTCAAAGGGACGCGCAGACCGAAAGAGATCGCGCAGCGAGCTTTTTTGTCAAGTCTTATACCGTCGCTGCCGTCGGTCAAAAGCTCGTTAGCGACAGCCCGGAGATCGGGCATGGAAAGCGGTCGGGCAAGAACTCGCGCATCGGAGATCTTTTCCGGCGTGCGAGAGATAATAACGAGATCTTTATAACGGATCGACGTTATTTCATTCAGCGAGGCGTCATCGGCAAAAAGGAGAGAACACTCTCGGTTGCTCTCCTTGCCGACGGAGAAGCCGCGAGGCGAAAGCTCACAGAAAATAAGCTCGAAAAGGCTTTTGTCCTTCGATAAAACGATTATATCCTTCACCTGATGCCACCCCCGAAAATTTTACAAAGCTCGTCAAAGCTTTCGGCGGAATTTATCGCGTGGCGCATGCCTGCCGCGCCGTCCATACCCTTGACGTAGTAGGAAAGCTGCGAGCGCGCGGCGGCGATGCCGTGAGCTTCGCCCTCGTCACCGATGATCGCGCGAACGTGGTCGAGTGCGGCGGCTATGCGTTCTTCGTTGCTCGGCGGCGTGTATTCTTTGCCGTCAAGAGCCGCGCGGATCTCTCGAAAGATCCAAGGATTGCCGAGCGCGCCGCGGGCGATCGCAAGCCCGTCGCAGCCCGTTGCTTCTATCATTTTGAGTGCATCTTCGGCTGAGAAGATGCCGCCGTTTCCGAAAACGGGAATATTTACGGCACGCTTGACCTCTTTTATGATCGAAATATCGGGATCCGGCTCGTAAAACTGCTCGCGCGTGCGCGCGTGCACACAGACGGAAGCCGCCCCTGCTTCTTCGACTAGCTTTGCAAGATAGGGCGCGTTTATGCTCGATGAATCCCAGCCCGCGCGCATTTTGACCGTGACAGGAAGAGCGGAGGCGCGCACGGCGGCAAAAACTATTTCGGCGGCGCGATCGGGGTCCTTCATCAGAGCCGAGCCCTCGCCGTTTTGAACCACTTTTTTAACGGGACAGCCCATATTGATGTCAATGGCGGCAGGGCGCATCTCGGAATCGTGACCGCGGTATTGCCCCGAGGCAAGCAGCTTAACGGCTTCGGCAATAAACTCAGGCTCCGAGCCGAAAAGCTGAACGGAGGTGGGTATGCCGCGCTCAATGTAGGCAAGCTCCGCGGTTTTTGCGCGATCGCGGCGTCCCTTTTGCTCGTAGCAAAGGGCTTTTGCGGATATCATTTCGGTCACGGCAAGATCCGCGCCGAGCTCGGCGCAAATGCGGCGGAAATGCCGATCCGTGTAGCCCGCCATGGGAGCGAGCATAAGCTTTATTCCGTTTTTCATATGCTCCTCCCAAAAGACCGACCGCGCCGCGGTCGGTCAATTTTTTAAAGTAACTGAATACCCTTTTCCTCGCACTTGCGGCGAACGTCGTCGGGCCAAATGGAAGACTGGACCTCGCCGATATGTGCCTTGCGTAAAAAGAACATGCACATACGCGACTGTCCGATGCCGCCGCCCATGGTGTAGGGCAGCTTGCCCTCGAGCAGCGATTTTTGGAACGGCAGATCTGCTCGCTCGGGGCAGCCCGCTGCGTCAAGCTGACGGCGCAGGGCGTCCTCGTCGACGCGAATACCCATGGACGAAAGCTCAAGTCCGATGTCAAGCACGGGGTAGTAGACTATAATATCACCGTTTAGCGACCAATCGTCGTAGTCGGGTGCGCGTCCGTCGTGCTTCTTGCCCGAACGGAGCGTGCCGCCGATCTGCATGATGAAAACGGCGCCGTATTCTCGCGCGGCTGCGTGCTCGCGCTCCTTCGGGGAGAGATCGGGGTATTTGTCCTCAAGCTCCTGCGAGGTGATAAAATGTATCTTCTCGGGCAGGAGAGAGTGTATGAAATTATAGTCCTCGATTATGTATTTTTCCGTGTGGCGCAGGGCGCGGTAAATGCGCTGAACGGCGAGTTTAAGAGTTTCAACCGTTCTTTCTTCTTTTAAAATAACGCGCTCCCAGTCCCACTGGTCAACGTAGATCGAGTGGATATTATCGGTCTCCTCGTCGCGGCGGATAGCGGACATATCGGTGTAAAGGCCCTCACCCGCGGAAAAGCCGTACTCGGCGAGTGCGGCGCGCTTCCATTTTGCAAGGGAATGAACGATCTCGCAGTTTTTACCGTCATCTCCGAGATCAAAGCTGACGGGACGCTCCGTACCGCTTAATGTGTCGTTAAGACCGCTGTCGGACTCAACGAAAAGCGGCGCCGAAACGCGCATGAGATTGAGCTGGATCGCAAGGTCACGCTCAAAAAAGTCCTTGACCTTTTTGATCGCGTGCTCCGTCTGGCGCAGATTGAGCGCCGAGCTGTACCCCTCGGGAATGTATAATTTAGACATAAAAATCTTCCTTTATATTTAATAAACACTATTATATCACACGGTGCGGATCAAGTCAAGTTTTTTTATAAAAGGAATAAAATTCTCAAAATTCAAAAAAACACTTGACAAACGGAAAAGAGTTGGGTATAATATATGCGTCATTGTGAAAAGTGTCGCCACTTTCGTGGCGCTGGCGGATACCCGGGGGAACGCTACAAGATAAGATATTAAGGAGGTGCATAAGATGCTCAGAACATACCAGCCCAAGAAAAGACAAAGACAGAAGGAGCACGGCTTCAGAAAGAGAATGGCAACTGCTGACGGCAGAAAGGTGCTCAAGAGAAGACGCGCAAAAGGCAGAAAGCGCCTTTCCTATTAATTTATCTCGCGCAGCGAGGTAGAGAATATAAAACCGCCGATGTTGTAACAGCGCCGTGTCGCTTCCATGCTGCATCGGGGTTTTTGTTGAATAAAACTTTTTCAAAAAACTTAAAACCGGGAAATGACAAAAATATTATGAAGTTTAAGGCAGTAACGGAAAATCACCTTTATAAAAAGGCATACGCAAAGGGCGAAAGGTTTTGCGGCAAGTATGTTGCGGTTTATATACTGCGCGATCTTGCGGCGGAGAGAATAAGGAATGCTCGCCCCGATAAAAGGTATGTTAACAGAATAGGTATATCCACGTCGAAGAAGATCGGCGGTGCCGTTGTGCGAAGCCGAGTTCGTCGCATAATAAGAGAGGGATACCGAGAGGTCGAGCGGAGCGTTTGTCTGCATCAGGGCAAGCTCGTGATCATCGCGGCAAGATCGGCGGCGGCAGGCGCAAAGAGCACGGATATCGCGCGCGAGCTTCTTTATGCCATGAAACGTGTAAACATGGTCAAAAAAGACCCGACTTCATGAAACATATTTTTATTTGGATTATCCGCTTATACAGGAAATACATCTCACCATTGAAAAGAAACCCGACATGTCGCTTTACGCCGACATGTTCAGCCTATGCCATTGAAGCATTTGAGAAACGCGGCTTTTTTGTGGGATTTTATCTGACGGTATACCGCATTTTGCGGTGCAATCCGTTTTGCGCTCCGGGGTATGACCCCGTGCCGGAAAGGGGATTTCGTCCGATGATATACCGCAATAAAAAAACGGGCGGTGAAGATGACGGGGTGGCACGCCCCGAAAACGAAGGCAGTGACAAGCCCCAAAATAAAACGGGAGGAAAGCCGCAATAGTGCGGTAAAAAATTGCAATGTTTGACCCCATTTTAAAAGGAATAGGAATTTTTCTCGGCTGGCTCGATAAGCTCACGGGAAATTATCTGTTCGCACTTTTTATTTTTGCTTTGATCGTTGAGATCTTGCTTCTGCCTTTTGGCATAAAGCAGCAAAAGAACTCGATCCGTCAGGCAAAGCTCCGTCCGAAGGAAATGGCGATCCGCAAGAAATACGCGGGACGCAACGACCAAAAGACACAGCAGGCGATCACCGCAGAGATCCAGGAGCTTTACACAAAGGAAAACTATAGCCCCCTTTCGGGCTGCTTGCCCCTTCTCATACAGCTCCCGATAATCATGATCATTTATTCGGTCGTCACAACTCCGCTGACTTACGTTGTTCAAATGAGCTCTGAAACCATTACGGCGATAAGAACGGCTCTTGATCTGCCCACCGTCAGCGAGATCAATCTTATAAGCGAAATACAGGCAAAAGGGCTCGGCGCGTTCGCAGGCATCGGAGCCGAAGCGTTTGAGGAGCTGTCGGCGTGCTATGAAAGCCTGCCGAACTTTAAGGTTCTCGGCATGAATCTCGGACATACGCCCAGTGTCACAACGTTCAACTGGCTGTTGCTCATTCCTGTTTTGACGTTCGTTGTGTACTTCGTTTCAATGAAGCTCACAAGAAAGTTCTCGTATCAGCCGAATATGGCGGCAAACGACAAGCAGGCAGGCTGCTCGAACAAAGTAATGGATATCTCAATGCCGCTTATGTCGCTGTTCTTCACGTTCGGAGTTCCCGCCGCTGTCGGCGTGTACTGGATATTCAAGAGCATAATCGGAACGCTTAAGCAATTCATTCTTTCAAAGGTAATGCCCCTGCCGATAATTACGGAGGAGCAGATCAAGGAAGCCGAGCGCGAACTCAAGGGTAAGGCTCCGTCGGAAAACGCCGCCCGCGCACTTTCGGACGGCCCCGTTCGTTCTCTCCACAGAATAGACGAGGACGACGAAGAACCGTACCCCACCTTCGTTAAGCAGAAGAGCTATTTCGATAAGCCCGAATCCGAGCGCAATCCGCAGTCGGAAAAAGACAAAAAGAAAAAAGGCAAGATAATTTCGGACGCCCCCGTCAAGGAGGACGAGCGCGAAACGAGCGACGAAAACAAAGAATAATATAATTTGGAGTATAAAGTGAAAAAGCAAATAACAGTTAAGGCAAAGACAGTCGAGGAGGCAATAAGCAAAGCCGTGATCGAGCTTGGTGCTCCGTCTGCGGAAAAAATAGAGTATTCCGTCATAGAAGAGCCTAAAAAGGGATTTCTCGGAATAGGCTCAACTCCGGCAACGATCGAAGCCTCGTTCGTTCTCGGCGGAGAGTACGAGGCACTTGAATTTATAAATAAGCTCCTTGCCGATATGGAGATCGAGGCGGAAACCGCACTCGCCGACGGCGATAATGACGATAAGATCATTTCCGTCACGGGAGAGGGAGCCAGCATTCTGATCGGACACCACGGTGACACGCTTGATTCTTTACAGTATCTTGCAAACCTCGCAGCAAACAAGAAGATCGAGGGCGAGAAAAGAGAGTATGTCAAGGTCACAGTCGATATCGAGGGTTATCGCGCAAAGCGCGAGGAAGCGCTCCGCACGCTCGCACGCCGCAAGGCAGAGCAGGTGATACGCTATAAAAAGAGCGTAATGCTTGAGCCGATGTCCCCGTATGAAAGACGTATAATTCACTCGGAGATCCAGAAGATGGACGGAGTGGGAACGAACTCGATCGGCAGCGAGAGCAACAGAAAGGTAGTTATCTACCTTGATGACGCCGCAAAAACCAAAAAGAAATAAAGCAAAAGATCCCGACGGCGTCGGGATCTTTTTTTGCGTCATATGCAAAATGAACATATTTCGTTATCTTAAAACTTGCGGTTTTTGTGTAAATTTTTTTAAAAAAAGTGTTGACATAAAAAGTCAAATGTGATATAATAATCGAGCTGCCGCAAAAAAAGCAGCAAACGGTCATTGAAAATTGAACAACAAGAGATAAGTACAAAGCTAAAAGCAAGTGTGAATTATCTCGTTAATTATCTGAGAGAAAATACTACTCAAACAAAAGTAAAAGAGCAGTCAAAGCT
>SVSW01000037.1 GCA_015064095.1 Oscillospiraceae bacterium
CAACAACTGCTGCTCCTACAGTAACGACAACTGCTCCTGCAGCTGATGCAGAAGCCGGTTGCGCAGGTTGCGGCGGCATCGCGATCGCAGCACAGCTCGTAGCACTCGTTTGCGCAGCTGCTGTTATTGTGATCAAGAAGAAATAATAGCTTAAACTAAAAAGCATTTTTTCGCCCGACGGCTCAGCCGTCGGGCGTTTTTTAACAAAATTAAACATTTTGAAAAAATAATCGACCCTATTGACAAAATCTATCAATATTGCTATAATTAAGATACGAATATTCCGTGGCAAACGGTATTAAACCCGTTTCATACGGAATAAATAGAAAGAAAGGTAGAATGAACAAAATGAAAAAGCTTTCACTTGTTCTCGCTATCATAATGATAGCAACAATGATCCTTGCAGTTGTTCCTTTCGGAGCACTTGCAGACGACGCCGAAGAGGTTGTAGCTCTTATAGGCGACGTGGAATTTTACGAGCTCTCTATGGCACTTGAGTTCGCAGCTGAATTTACCGATGAGGACGTTACCGTAACGCTTCTCCAGGACGTTATCCAGCCGTCAGTTACACTTGTAGCCCCCGGCGGTGAGTATACTCTTACGCTCGACGGAAACGGCCACAAGCTTACTGTTGCCTCTCCTAACGCTATTCGTATTGGCTCGGGAATCGACCAGAATATCACTATCAAGGACATTGATATTGAGCAGCAGCATAACCAGCACAGTACTCTTGATATCCGCACCGGCTCGGGTACGTTGATATTTGAGGACGTCAACATTGTTGCTACCAACACCGAAGGTGTAGGTCATGATATAATCGGTCATGAAGGCGGTATGGCAGAAGAAGAGCAGATCATCATAATGAATGACGTTAACATCATTCAGCCCGCTTACGCAAAGGTCACCTGGGGTGCTCACATGTGCCTCGGAAACGGTAACGGCACAGTCGGCACACCTAATTTCGAATGCTACATGACAGACTGCGATTTCGTTCAGGTTAACAACTACGACGTAGACGCCGGAGTAATCAAGCCGAACAAGGGAATTTACGTCATGCACTCTAACGGATACTATGAGCTTGTCAACTGCAACATAGTCTCCAAGGCCTCTGCTGTCCATTTCACAAGCTCGATGCCGGAAGATACAGCAGAGAAGAATCTTCTTAATCTTATCAGCTCGAATATCTCTATGATGAACGAGATCAGCCCCATAACCGGCCAGGCAACGCTTGAAAGCGGCGATAAACTTGCCCTTATTAAGCATTGCAATGGCTTGTCTGATGCAGAAGGAGTTATCGTACAGTACGGAACATACAATGCTCTTGCAGGTGAAGAAGCATGGCTCGTAACCGCAGGCGAGGGCGGTGTTCCCGCAGTAACTCCTTACACGACCCTTGCAGCTGCCATTGCAGCAGCAAAGGCATCTACCGTTGATTGCTCGGTAGTTCTCAAGAAGGATATCACTCTTACCGAGGCTGTCACAGTCGAAGCAGATAACGATGTTAAGATCACCCTCGACGGAGACGATTACACCATCACCTCCGCAATAGAGAATCCCATCAACATCGGCGCAGCAGGCGCTGAGGCAAACATCGACGTTATAGACCTTGACGTTGAGTACACCGGCGCAGCAGCCGCTATCCGCGTCAACGCTATCGGCGACGTTAACTTCTACGATGTAAACGTTAACACCGGCGCTAACTCGGCAGCAGCTCTCAACGTTGCCGCAGCAGAGGCTGCCGTAGTACTTGATGACGTTAAGTTCGTAGGCACAACGGCAGCAGCTATCGCTACCGTTGACGGACTTGCAGATGCAGTTAAGGTCACGGCTTCGATGCTCGTTGCAAACGAGACCGTTGAGCTTTACAACGACGCTGACGCTGTTGTATGCGAGGCTTGCTACCTCGTAGGTGCAATACCTCAGTCGGCAGAAGTAACCACCACCGGCGGCGCTGCAGGCACAACTACCGGTACTCCCGACGGAACGACCGCAGGAACACCCGGCGGAACGACCGCGGCAACACCCGACGGAACGACCGCGGCAACACCCGATGGAACGACCGCAGCTCCCACCGTTACCACAACCGCAGCTCCCACCGTTACCACAACCGCAGCTCCCACAACAACAACTGCTGCTCCTACAGTAACGACAACTGCTCCTGCAGCTGATGCAGAAGCCGGTTGCGCAGGTTGCGGCGGCATCGCGATCGCAGCACAGCTCGTAGCACTCGTTTGCGCAGCTGCTGTTATCGTGATCAAGAAGAAATAATAGCTTAAACTAAAAAGCATTTTTTCGCCCGACGGCTCAGCCGTCGGGCGCTTTTTTAAAAAAAATAAAAACCACGCGGCAGCCGCGTGGTTTTATTAAATTTCCCGAAACATCATATCCGCAAGATCTTTGGCAAAATGCGGTTCTATCTCCGTTAGCAGAGCTTCTTCGACAAATTTCTTTTCAAATTTCGTTCCGCATAAAAGCTTTTCGAATTTTACGGAGAGAGCTTCGTCCATAGCATCGGTGTAAAGTGCGGCGTGCGCTATCCTGCCGCTCTCTATATTCAATCGCACGCTTACCTCACCCCAAGAAAATCTTTCGTAAAATTCAAGAGTGTAGGGGGCTGTCTTGCCGTAAAGATACTCGTCGGAAGAATATTCAGAGGCCACGATCTCGATACTTTTTCGGTCGAGCTTCGGTATTTTTTCAGGCTTCTGACCAAGCGTTAGCTCAGTCGCCTTTATTATCAGCTCTGACATCTTTTCGGGTGTCAGCTCGGGGGAAAGGGAAGCGAGATTGATAACGCGCGAGCGCACAGACTTGACGCCCTTTGCCGAAAGCTTTAACTTCGACGGTGTGAGATATTTTTCAAGCGCTTCAAAATCGCTTTGTATTAAGATCGTGCCGTGATGGCAGAATTTTCCTTCGGAATGATAAAATGCGTTCCCCGAAAACTTTTTATCCTGAACGGTGATGTCGTTTCTGCCCGATCGAACGGACGGGATACCGAGCATTTCGCAGGCGCGGCATATTATATCCGTATTTCGCTCGCAGGCATCGGGCGCGTCGGCAGAAATAAACGTAAAATTCAAATTTCCCGAATCGTGATATACCGCTCCGCCGCCCGAGAGGCGCCGTGCCAAGCGTATACCGTCTTTTTTCATCGCGTGCAGGTTACATTCCGCCAAAGGATTTTGATTTTTTCCTATGACCACGGTCTTTTCGTTTTGCCAAAGGTATAAGATCATATCCCCGTGACCGCACCGATCAAAGAGCAGCTTTTCCTTTGCGAGATTTAAATAAGGGTCAAAAGATGCGGAGACGTATATATAAAAATTTTTTATCAAAAAGATCACTTCCTTTTGAATATTGTAACATAAAAAATTTTTTTGGTCAAGTGCAAATCAACACTTGCATTTGTGTTAAAATTATGTTATAATATGTTATAACCAAAAGGCGTTATAAGTTTTTGATATAAAATGTCTATAATTTGCCGAAATTAACAGGAGATCATTATGAACAGATTGCGCAGAGAAGCGATACTTTCGTTTGTCGAAAACAAAAACGTGGCATCTATCAAAGAGTTGATGGAATTTATGCCCGATGTTTCCCTTATGACGATCCACCGAGATCTCGATTTTTTGGAGTCACAGGGGTTTTTAACTAAATTTCGCGGGGGCGCCAAGGCGGTCAAGCAACCGGGCGAGGCGGAATACCACACAAGGTTGAAGGAAAACAGCAAGGGCAAGCAGCTCATGGCGCGAAAGGCGAAAGCTCTGCTTCAAGGGCGTAATTCGATCTTTCTCGATGCCGGAACGAGCAATCTGTTTTTGGCGCGTGAGCTTGAGGACACGAATTTACACATAATAACAACAAGTCCCGGGATCGCGCTTGAGCTTTCGCGCCTGCTAAATCCCGATATAACGCTTTGCGGAGGAACGCTCAACCGTAACAATCTTTCGGTTTCGGGTCAAAACACGCTTGAAATGCTGCGCGGAATCAACATAGATATAGCATTCATCGGAGTGTCCGGCTGTTCTTTGACTTCGGGCTTTACCTGCGGCACGGAGAGCGACAGCTTTATAAAAAGAGAGATCATTCGCAAGGCGAGAACGAGCGTTTTAATGCTCGGCGAGGAAAAGCTTAAATGCCTGATGCCGTATACCTTCGCCGAGATGGAGGACATCGATTTCATAATTTGCGACAAGGAGCTGCCCGATGATTATAAGGCACGGGCAGAGAAGGCGGGAGTAAAAATACTTTGAAAAAATTATCATATCTATTGACTAAAATGTTATGATATGTTATAATTAACAAGATATTTAAATTAGGAGGTTTTTTCGTGGCAAATGCTGTGATTATGCCCAAGGCAGGTATTACCGTTGAAAGCTGTATTATCGGCACTTGGGAGAAAAAAGTAGGCGACAAGGTAAGGGTTGGAGATATTCTCTTTACTTATGAGACCGACAAAGCAAGTTTTGAATGTGAATCCACAGAGGAAGGCACTCTGCTCGAAATCTTTTTCGGGGACGGAGAGGAAGTGCCGTGTCTTGTAAACGTTTGTGCTGTGGGTAATGACGGGGAGGATTGCTCCGCGCTTCGCCCCGAGGGCGCGGCCGCGGCTGCTCCTGCGGCGGCAGAGGCAGCACCTGCTGCCACCACAACGCCCGTTGCAGCGCCCGTTGCCGTAAGCGCAACGGCAGACGGCGCAACACGTATATCCCCGAGAGCGAAGAAGCTCGCAGAGCGAGCAGGAGTCGATGCCTCCGCAGCGACCCCCACAGGTCCGAACGGCAGAATTATTGAGCGCGATGTCCGCACTCTTATGGAAAGCGGCTTCGCCTGTGCAAAGGCAGAAGCGCCGGCACCCGTCGCGGCAGCTGCTCCCACAGCTGCGCCCGTGGCAGAATACGAGGACGTCAAGTTCTCCGGTATCCGCCGTGCAATCAGCAAATCTATGCACACATCGCTTTCAACAATGGCTCAGCTCACTCACAATTCGAGCTTCGATGCCACGTGTATTCTTGCTTACAGAAAGCTGCTTAAAAATGCGGGCGATGAGTATGCCGGCATAACACTCGGTGATATCGTGCTTTATGCTGCATCGAGAGTACTTAAAAATCACCCCGATCTCAACGCACATATGCTTGACGACAATACTATCCGTATCTTTAAGAACGTCAATCTCGGCGTTGCGGTCGATACCCCGAGAGGACTTATGGTTCCGACGATCTTCCGTGCAGACGAGATGAGCCTGCTTGAGATCTCGAAGGCGGTTAAATCTCTTGCCGCAGAGTGCCGTGAGGGCAACATCAGCCCCGACAAGCTCACAGGCGGTACGTTCACCGTTTCGAATCTCGGAAATCTCGGAATCGAGTCGTTCACACCCGTTATCAATCCTCCTCAGACAGGTATACTCGGCGTTTGCACGATCACCGAGCGCATCAAGAAGAATGCGGACGGATCTATCGGCTCGTATCCTGCGATGGGACTCTCCCTCACATACGATCACCGCGCAATAGACGGCTCGCCTGCGTCGAGATTCTTAAAGGAGCTCGGACAGACGCTTGAAAATTTCACGGCTCTTTTGGCTAAATAAGGGAGATCGATATGGAAATTTTTGATGTTTTGGTAGTGGGCGGCGGCCCCGGAGGCTACCTTTGCGCCGAAAGAGCAGCTCAAAAGGGACTCAAAGCCGCAGTATTTGAGAAAAAGGCGTTGGGCGGCACTTGCCTGAACGAGGGCTGCATTCCCACAAAGACCCTTTTGAATTCTTCTAAAATGTACCGACACGCAAAGGAGAGCGCGGCATTCGGCGTTACGGCGGAGAATGTCACGTTCGACCATGCGAAGGTAATAGACAGAAAAAACAAGGTCGTCAAAACCTTGGTCGCCGGCGTCGGCGCAACGATGAAGGCCAATAAGGTCACGGTCGTCAATGCCGACACAAAGATCAAGGGCAGGAGCGAGAACGGCTTTGCCGTTGAGGCGAACGGAACTGTATATGAGGGTCGCCGCTTGGTTATAGCGACGGGGTCCGAAACGGTTGTTCCGCCTGTCCCCGGACTTAAAGAGGGACTTGCCTCGGGATTTGTGCTTACAAACCGCGAGGTCCTCGATGAAAAGACGCTTCCGCGCGAGCTCGTCGTTATCGGCGGCGGCGTTATAGGTCTTGAAATGGCATACTATTTCGCAAGCGTCGGCACGAAGGTGACCGTTATCGAGATGATGCCGAAGATCGCAGGTGCGACCGATCCCGAAATCTGCAAGGTTATTCAGGATTCCTTCGAAAAGAAGGGAATGATATTCAAGCTTTCCTGCAAGGTGCTTGAGGTCAAGGCAAATTCCGTTATTTACGAAGAAAACGGCGAAAAGAAAGAGATCGCTTGCGACAAAGTGCTTCTCAGCGCAGGAAGAAAGCCCTCGACTGCCGGAATCGGAATCGAGACCCTCGGCGTCGAGATGGACCGCGCGGCAGTCAAGACCGACCGCCATCTTTGCACCAATGTTTCGGGAGTTTATGCGATCGGCGACTGCAACGGCAAGCTGATGCTCGCTCACACCGCATACCGCGAGGCAGAGGTAGCCGTTAATCACATGGTCGGCATAAAGGACGAGATGAGATACGATGTTATCCCTTCGGTTATCTACACAGATCCCGAGGTCGCAAGTGTCGGTTACAGTAAAGAGGGTGCAGAGGCGGCAGGTATGAACGTCAAGGAGGTCAAGCTCCCGATGTCCTATGCCGGACGCTATCTTGCCGAGACCGAGGGCGGAAAGGGCTTTATAAAGCTCGTCGTTGATACAGATAAAAAGCGTCTTGTCGGTTGCCACATGGTCGGAAGCTATGCCTCCGAGATCATTATGACCGCAACCATGATGGTCGACACCGAGCTGACGCCGTCAAGACTTGAAAAGCTCGTTTTCCCGCACCCCACGGTATCTGAAATTATTCGCGAAGCTATATTCCATATTTAATAGAAAGGATCTTATATCATGCCAAAGTCATTATTTGTCGATCCTGTTGCTACCAGAGCCGCAGGTAAAATCCATTTTGAGGACATTCCCGTAAATGTCTATAACAAGACCATAAAAGAGGAAAGAAAGAACTTCTCCGATGACGATCTCGTTCGCATTTATCGCGACATCGCCGTTCTTCGTGAGTTTGAATCTATGCTCAACCAGATAAAGACACAGGGGCTTTACAACGGTATCGAAACCACGTACCCCGGTCCTGCTCACCTGTCCATCGGTCAGGAGGCAGCCGCTGTCGGTCAGGCATATCTTCTCGATCAGAACGACTTTTCGTTCGGTTCTCACAGAAGCCACTCGGAGATCCTCGCAAAGGCTCTTTCGTGCATTCATAAGCTCAGCGAAAACGAGCTTATGACGATCATGGAGGGATTCCTTGACGGTAAGGCACTCCGCGCCGCAGAAAAGCTCGGTCCCGTCAGCGATGTCAAGGAGCTTGCTATCCGCTTCATTCTTTACGGAACACTCTCCGAGATCTTCGCTCGCGAGACAGGCTTCCACATGGGCATGGGAGGCTCGATGCACGCTTTCTTCCTGCCTTTCGGTATTTACCCCAACAACGCAATCGTCGGCGGTTCTGCCGCGATAGCAACAGGTGCGGCTCTCTTTAAGAAGGTCAACGACAAGCAGGGAATCGTCGTCTGCAACTCCGGTGACGGCTCTATGGCACGCGGACCTGTTTGGGAGGCTATGAACTTTGCCGCAATGGATCAGTTCCACACTCTTTGGGAAAATCACAATGGCGGTATGCCCATTCTTTATAACATATTCAATAACTCCTACGGCATGGGCGGGCAGACCCGCGGCGAGACCATGGGTTATGATATGCTTGCCCGTATCGGATCGGGCGTTAGCCCCACACAGTTCCACGCAGAGCGTATCGACGGCTTCAATCCCCTTGCTGTTATCGATGCAATGGACAGAAAGCTCAAGATCCTTCGCGCAGGTGAAGGCCCCGTCCTTCTTGATACTGTCACTTATCGCTTCTCCGGTCACTCCACATCTGACCAGAACGCATACCGTTCGAAGGAGGAAATGGACGCATGGCACGAGTTTGATCCGATCGTCACATACAGAAAGGGTCTTGTCGAGGCAGGCGTTACAGGCGACGCAAAGCTCGACGATATACTCGCCGAGACCAAGGAGCGCATGACGATGATCTGCAAGGCGGCATCTGACCCCGTAGTCAGCCCCTATGTTGATTTCAAGAAAGATCCCGCCGTTGTCGAAAGAATCATGTTCTCGAACGGCGTTGCGGAAAAGCTTGATGACCGTGAGCCCGAGGTCAATATGCCTCTTGCCGAGGTCCCCTCTTACAAGAAGCTCAAGGAAAAGGAGCGCGCACCGATCGTTGACGGTAAGCCCGTTTCTAAGATGAAGCTCTTTAACCTCCGCGATGCTATTTCCGAGGTAATTTACGACAGATTCTATGAAGACCCCACTCTTATCGCTTACGGTGAGGACGTTCGTGACTGGGGCGGCGCTTTCGCAGTTTACCGCGGTATGATGGACGCACTCCCCCACAACCGTCTCTTTAACGCACCCATTGCCGAGGCTGCTATCGTCGGCTCTGCCGTCGGTTACGCCGTATCGGGCGGACGTGCGCTGGTCGAGCTTATGTATGCTGACTTTATCGGCTGTGCAGGTGACGAGATATTCAATCAGATGTCAAAATGGCAGGCAATGAGTGCGGGTATTCTCAAAATGCCCGTTGTCCTCCGTGTTTCCGTCGGATCGAAGTACGGCGCACAGCACTCTCAGGACTGGACTGCGCTTTGCGCTCACATTCCGGGTCTTAAGGTCTGCTTCCCGGCAACGCCTTGGGAGGCTAAGGGTCTTATGGAATCTGCACTCAAGGGCACGGACCCCGTCGTGTTCTTCGAGAGCCAGAGAATCTACGATGTCGGCGAGCAGTTCCACGAGGGTGGCGTTCCTGCAGAGCGCTATGAGATCAAGATCGGCGATGTCAACAAGGTCCGTGACGGTAAGGATATCACTATAATCACCGTTGGAGCAACGCTCTACCGCGCTATGGACGCAGCAAAGACGCTCAGCGAGAAGTACGGTATGGAGGCTGATGTTATCAACCTGCACTCCCTCGTTCCGCTTGATTATACCAAGCTTATCGAGTCCGTCAAGAAGACGGGACGCGTTGTCCTTGCATCTGACGCTTGCGTACGCGGAAGCTTTATGAACGACGTTGCAAAGAATCTCACCGATCTTTGCTTCGACGATCTCGATGCACCTCCCGTTGTTGTCGGTGCACGCAACTGGATCACACCTCCCTTCGAGTTTGACCAGTACTTCTTCCCGCAGGCTTCTTGGATCCTTGACGCGATCCACGAGAAGATCGTTCCGCTGCCGGGATACGTTGCCGAGAACGGCTGCACTGAGGCTGAGGCGCTCAGACGCGCGAAAGCCGGTGTATAATTAAATAAAAAAACAGCCGCACACAGTGCGGCTGTTTTTTTAGCTGTTTTTGATCAATCTTATATAAAATTCAACGGTTTTGTCAAATGCCACAAGGCGTATTCTTTCGTTGTTGCCGTGGATCGTCGCGCGCTCCTCTGCGGTCAGATCCATAGCGGAGAAGCGGTAGACCCTGTCGGAAATTTTGCCGTAATGGCGCGAATCGGAGCATTGTACCATAAGATACGGCGAAACGATGCAACCGTTCCAGGTCGATGCCACAGCGGAGGCAACCTTTTTGTATCCTTCGCAGTCGGTGCGCGAGATCCGGCTTGGATTCATGCCGGAAATGCAAGTTATATCAACTTTTTCGTCGCCAACTGTTTTTTTGATGTATTCCATTGCGCTTTTCATGTCATCAGCAGGATTCAGGCGCATATTTGACGTAAGCGTCGCCTTCGGCGGAATGACATTAACGGCAGAGGAGCCTTGCATTTGGGTAAATGCAACGGTCGTGCGCATCAGGGCATTAAGCTCGCCGCCGCTTTTTTTGCAGATAAGACCGAGCACGGGCAAAAAGAGCTTTATGTTTGAGAAAATGATCTTATAAACGAATGAGGAGTATCTTCCGAGCGTGTCAAACATCTCGGCAACTGGGGCTGTGAGCTTGACCTTGAAAGGATTTTTGATCATTTTTATGCAAGCTTCGGACAGACGGTCGATCGGAGCACCGGGCTTGGGCGCGGAGGCGTGCCCCCCGCCTGATTTTACGGAATATTCAACGTTCATCATACCTTTTTCGGCTATTCCGATAAGTCCGCAGGGCGCTTTCACACCGGGGAAAACGTTTTCGACCACCGCACCGCCCTCGTCGAGAACATATGCCGGCGTAATGCCTTTTTGCTCAAAGTATTCGACAATTCGCACAGCACCCTCGCCGTTGACCTCCTCGCCGCCGGAATACGCGAAATAAATGTCGTGCTCGGGAATAAAGCCCTCGCCGATAAGATGGTCAGCCGCGAAAAGCGAGCCACAGAAAGTAACCTTTGTATCAAGCGTTCCGCGACCCCAAATGCAACCGTCCTTGATAATAGCTTCAAACGCAGGAACGTCCCAAAGCTCTTCGTTTACGGGGACTACGTCGTAGTGTGCCATAAGCACGGCGGGATCGCCCTCGGCTTTGCCGTGCCAATGAAAGAGCAGAGCGCGGTTGGGCAGGCGTTCAAAGTTGCATTTTGCAAAAACGTTCGGGAAAAGCGAGGGGAGCTTGTCTATAAGCTTTTCGAATTCCGCATCGTCTTCAAGAGAGGGATCTGAGAACGAAACTGTCTTGCAACGAACAAGCTCGCAAAGAGCGTTTACCGCACGCTTCGAATCAAAGCTCACTTCCGCATCATCGGTTTTCGGCTGCGGCTTGGGCGAAAACATCAAGGCGCGGATAATTATAACGGCTAAAAAGATGATAATTGCCGCAGGTATCAAAAGGAGTGCCCACATAGATCAAAGAACTCCTTTCTTGTAGAGAATTCGTGCAACCGCAACAGTGAACAGAACTCCGACGGGGACCATGATGCCGACAGTCGAGGCGTTGAGCGCGGGAACAAATATAAAGAGCACGAGCATAAGTATGATCGGTGCTATCGAAAGCTTAAGGTTCTTTGAAATAAACACAACGGCAAGGCCTCCGAAGAGCGCGGGAAGGATCATATCAAATGCGGGAACGAGAACAGGGGATTCAAGCACGGGAGTTAAAGGTACGATGCAGATAACGCCGATTATGATTATAAGCGTTGTAACGATACTTGAAACGGCTATCGCGATGGTCGAGATGACCTCGCCCTCCTCGTCCGAAGCCTTGACACCGGCGCGCTCCATTGCGTCGATAGCGCAGGGAAGCTTCAAATTCGAGATGTTACCGGTGACGAAAGAAAGATAAGTACCGCCCGCACCGAGCATGGGAACATATGTGAAAATTTCTATTATACCGACAGCCCAGTACATAGGTGCGGTTGCAAGAACACCGGCGAGCAGCACTCCGAAATCGGGCATGACGCCGAATATAAACGAAAGAACGAGAGGGAAAAGCAGAAGCACGACGGCAACGATAATTCCCCAAATGCGACCGTGCTTGTGAACGCTCTCCATATATGAAATGTTTTTCTTCATTTTTATTTACCTCCGAGCCACATAGTGAAGGGAATAGCAGATGCCATGCCGATAACAAG
>SVSW01000003.1 GCA_015064095.1 Oscillospiraceae bacterium
AAATGCATTTAAGAAGATACCGCGTTGGCTTTTCCGCTTTGCCGTTTGGCTCTTATACAAGCTCGACTATCGCGGCTGGCTTCCGAAAGCCCTGCTTGACATAAGCCCCTTCCACGGCTCAATGATCATAACGAGCATGGGCTCGCTCGGAATCAAGCCGATCTATCACCACATATACAATTTCGGAAATCTTCCCGTTTTCTTGGCTTACGGTATGAAGCGCACCGTTGTCGGTGTTGATAAAAACGGAGAGGTTACAAGAAAGCGCTATGTTGACTTAAAGGCGGTCACGGACGAGCGTATATGCGACGGATACTACTTCGCGTCCTCGTTCAAGCTCTTCAAAAAATACGTTGAGGATCCGTCAACCCTTGAAACACCGCCCGAAAAGGTTTACGATGATATAATGTAAAAGAAAGCAGTCATTACGACTGCTTTCTTCTTTCTTTAAAAAACTTTTGTATAGGTGCAAGGCACTCCTCTGCGAGCACGCCGCGGACTATTTCGGGCTTGTGGTTTAAAGGATAATCATTCAAATTGATTATACTTCCGAAAGCTCCGGCGCGCAGATCAGATGCGCCGTATACCACGCGCACGACACGCGCGTTGACAGAAGCGCCGGCACACATGGGGCACGGCTCAAGCGTGACATAGAGATCACAGCCTATAAGCCGCCAGCCGCCAAGCGCTGAGCACGCGCGTTCAATGGCAATTATTTCGGCGTGGCGCGTGGCGTCACGACCCGTTTCACGTTCGTTATGGGCACGGGCAATAATTTCTCCGTTGCGAACAACGACAGCTCCGATCGGCACTTCTCCGAGCTCGTAAGCTATCATTGCCTCGGCTATTGCCTCGCGCATAAAAAATTCATCGTTTTTTATCATGTCAGTAAAGAAAACAATATACTTCCGAATATCATCGTCACTGCATTAAGTACAGCTATGACGACAAATATTATAACCGTTGGGCTGAAAAAGAGACGAACAGCACTCGCCGCCGACAGCTTTTCACCGTTTTCTGTGAGAGGCGTGAGGTCTTTTTCGAATACATCGTCCGAAAAATCATTCTTCTTGCGCTCGTAATACATAAAAATAAGCCCTATTGCGCACACAATGCCGCAAATCACGATAGCAAGCTCAACCGCAAAATTAAATATAATGTATTTTTGACCTTCTCCGTTCGAAAGGAGCGCTTGCTCAAAAACGGAGAATGCATTGTTCGTAAAATGAACAAGTATGCAAGTAAGAAGCGATCCCGTTTCAGCCGCTATAAATCCCAGCACTATTCCGGCGGCAAGCGCATAAAGGAACTGCTCCGCGTTTTGATGCATAAGCGCAAACATAACGGCACTGATAAGTATCGCCGCCGTCTTTCCGTACGGGCGGAGCTTTGCAAGCATCACTCCGCGGAAAAGCACCTCCTCGAAGATTCCGGGCACGACCGCCGTGGTAATAAGCTGCAAAAAAATTTTATACGGCGCACCGTAATCTTCATTCCAAAGCAGCTCCGATGAAAAATCCGAATAGTTGAAAATGCTGACAAGATCTGCATTGATATATGCAAATGCAAGCGAGCAAGCAATTCCCACAATGATATAAAGAGGCGTCTCTAAGGAAAGCCTTGCGCCTTTTATAAGCGGAACACCGTCATCTTTGCAATGCCTTGCAAGCAATACAGCAGGTATTAAGAATGCGGCGGAATAAACAAGCGCATAAAGTGTCTCGGAGACTATTACCGATACAGGCTCTTCGAAGATCAGAAATATCAAGATATCGAAAATTTCATATAAAACGGAAAGCACATTAAAAGCAGCTATAAAAACAAGCATAGCCGCACCGATGCGAAGCATCAGCTTTTTAAAACTTTTTTCGTTTTCGGACATATTTGCTCCAAAGGAAAAAGGTCCGCCGCTGTTGCGGCGGACCTTAAATGTAAGATTAGTGGCAGATGCAACGCTCTGTATCCTTATCGAAGATGTGGAGGCGGGAGATATCAAGTGCGACCTTGATATTGTCACCTGCACGCGATGTGGAGCGAGCATTAACTCTTGCAATAAGGCTGGTCTCACCGACCGTGAGGTAGAGATAGATCTCAGCACCCATAAGCTCGGTAACATCAACATATGCATCGATCGTGCTGTCTGCAAATGAAGCAAGATGCATAGGCTCATCGTGAATAGCCTCGGGACGCAGACCGATGATGACTTCCTGACCTATGTAATCCTGAAGATCGGGGTTGTTTGCCTTTTCTGCGGGAAGCTTTATGCTGTTGCCCTCGAAGTTGACATAAACATCGTCGCCCTTCTTTTCAAGGCTTGCATTGATGAAGTTCATCTGAGGTGTTCCGATAAATCCTGCAACGAAAAGGTTTACGGGGTTATCGTAAATGTTCTGAGGAGTATCGACCTGCTGAATAAGACCGTCCTTCATAACAACGATTCTCGTTGCCATGGTCATAGCCTCGACCTGGTCGTGAGTAACGTAAATAAACGTAGTCTGAACTCTGTCGTGAAGCTTTGTAAGCTCGGTTCTCATCGATGCACGGAGCTTAGCGTCAAGGTTTGAAAGCGGCTCGTCAAGAAGGAAGACCTTAGGCTGACGAACAATAGCACGGCCAAGAGCAACACGCTGCTTCTGACCACCGGACAGAGCCTTCGGCTTTCTGTCGAGAAGGTGGGAAATATCAAGAATGCGGCCTGCCTCTTCAACGCGGCGCTTGATCTCCTCTTTCGGAGTCTTGCTGAGCTTAAGACCGAATGCCATGTTCTCAAAAACAGTCATATGAGGATAAAGAGCGTAGTTCTGGAAAACCATCGCGATCTTTCTGTCCTTAGGAGCAACGTCGTTTACGAGCTGATCGCCGATAAAGAGCTCACCTTCGGTGATCTCCTCAAGTCCTGCGACCATACGCAGAGTTGTCGTTTTTCCGCAACCGGAAGGACCGACGAAAACGATGAATTCCTTGTCCTTGATCTCAAGGTTAAAGTCCGAAACAGCGGTAACTCCGCCGGGATACTTTTTATAAATGTGTTTGAGTGATACGCTTGCCATTAAAAGCCTCCTTGATTTACAAACCGCAAAAATGCCCTCTAAGCAATTCTTGCGCATTATTTACTTTATATATTGTACCATATTTCGGTCGAAAATGGAAGACATCAATCCACCGAAATTTATCATTTTGTTTTGTGCAACTTGCACAACTAACAATAATAAACTGTGAACAAAGCCACAAATTTCAGCTTCAAGATTGTTAATAAATTAAAGCTTCCTTCCGTCGCTGCCCTTCATTGAAAGACCTATTCTTTTTCGCTTCGTGTCGACCGAAAGAACACGAACGCGAACGATGTCGCCAACCGATACGACCTCAGATGGGTGCTTGACATATTTATCGGAGAGCTCCGAGATATGAACGAGCCCGTCCTGATGCACTCCTATATCGACAAATGCGCCGAAGTCGATAACGTTTCGAACGGTTCCCGTAAGTACCATATCAGGCTTGAGATCAGCCATGTCGAGAACATCGTCGCGAAGCACGGGAGCTTCAAACGAATCGCGCAGATCGCGGCCCGGCTTTTCAAGCTCGCCGATAATATCAAGCAAAGTCGGCTCTCCGATGCCGAGCTTTTCCGCCACCTTGGCGTTTCCCGCCGCCTTGACCTTGCCTCGAAGATCCGCAAGCTTCCCTGCTCTGACATCGTCCTCGGTGTATCCGAACTCGCAAAGAAGGGCGCGAGCGGCGTCATATGATTCGGGGTGAACGCCCGTATTGTCAAGGATCTCTTTTGAATCCGTAACTCTCAAAAATCCTGCACATTGCTGGAAAGCCTTTGCGCCTATCTTCGGAACTTTAAGGATCTGTGCACGGTTCTTGAATTCTCCGTTCTCCTCGCGATACTTAACTATATTTTTCGCGCTTGTTGCGTTGATTCCCGAAATATACGAAAGGAGCGAATGAGATGCGGTGTTAAGATCAACGCCGACGCTGTTGACGCAGTCCTCAACAACTCCGGTGAGTGCCGCGTCCAGCCTTGCGGGCTTCATGTCATGCTGATACTGACCGACGCCTATCGACTTCGGGTCAATCTTGACAAGCTCGGCAAGCGGGTCCTGCAAGCGGCGCGCGATAGATACCGCAGAACGCTGCGTAACATCAAAATCGGGGAATTCTTCGGCTCCGAGCTTTGATGCCGAATAGACGGACGCTCCCGCCTCACTGACCATAGTGTATTTAACATCGCGGTCAAGCTTCTTCAAAAGATTTGCAATAAATATCTCGCTCTCCTTTGATGCCGTGCCGTTGCCGATCGCAATAATGTCAACGCCGTACTTTTCAACAAGACGGGTAACAACGCGCTCGCTTTCGGGTATGCGCTCCTGCGGCTTTGTAGGGTAAATGACGGCGGTGTCAAGCACCTTTCCGGTCTTATCAACGACCGCAAGCTTGCAGCCGGTGCGGTATCCCGGGTCATAACCGAGCACGGTCTTGCCTTTTAACGGCGACTGCAAAAGCAAATGGGAAAGATTGTCCGAAAAGAGCTTGATAGCTCCCTCTCCTGCCTTATCGAACATATCGGAGCGTATCTCGCGCTCGATCGATGGCTTTATCAGTCTGTCGTATCCGTCAACGACCGCCGCACTCACATATTTTCTTGCAGGGCTGTCGTTCGCGGCGATAACCTGTGAGAAAAGATAGTTTAGCGCAAGCTCCGGTGCAAGCTCTACCGTTACCTTTATAAACTCCTCTTTTTCGCCGCGGTTCATTGCGAGCACTCGGTGATCGGGAACTTTCTTTATCGGCTCATTGTAATCATAATACATGGTATAAACAGACTCATCATCACCGATCTGCTTTGAAACTATCGCGCCGTTTGAGAATGTGATCGCGCGGAGCATTTTTCTGTATTCGGCGTTGTCGGAAACGTCCTCGGCAATAATATCGCAAGCACCGGCAAAGGCTTCTTCTATATTATTAACACCCTTTTCCGCATCAACAAAGCCCTCGGCTTGAGCATCAAGCTCCGGCTCGTACTTCGGCAGCTGGGAAAGCAAAAGCTCCGCAAGCGGCTCAAGCCCTTTCTCACGGGCAACGGACGCACGCGTCTTTCTGTGCGGACGGAACGGTCTGTATATATCGTCGACCTCGGTGATAGTCTTTGCCGCGTCTATCGCCGCCTCGATCTCCGGCGTCAGCTTTTCCTGCGCCGCAATAAGATCGCGGACCTCCTGCTTGCGCTTTTCGATGTTGCGAAGATAATTCAAGCGGTCATCGAGCGAACGCAGCACGGTATCGTCAAGCGAGCCTGTGACCTCTTTTCTGTATCGTGCGATAAACGGGATTGTGTTTCCGTCATCAATGAGCGCAACGGTCTTTTCGACCTGATCTGCTCGGAGCTTAAATTCCTCTGCAAGTGTTTTGATGATATCCATTTTAATTTTCCTTTATATTTCTGTTGTGTTTCTGGATTTCTTTTATTTCGTTTTCGGTCAGCTCACGCCATTCGCCGCGCGCAAGCGCGGGATCAAGCGTCAGCGGTCCGAAGGTCACTCGTTCAAGATAGGTTATCTCATTTCCAATAGCCTCAAACATACGCTTTATCTGATGATACCGCCCCTCGGAAACGGTTATCCTTCCCGATTTGCCTTCATATTCAAGCGCCGCCGGCTTTGTTAGGGATTTTTCGCCGATATCGACCCCGTCCGCAAGCTTTTCTGCCGAAATTTCGCAAAGCTCGTCGCGGCACTCAAAATAATAGGTCTTCGGCACGTGACTGACGGGCGAAAGCAGAAAATGCGCAAGCTCGCCGTCGTCGGTCAGGAGCATAAGTCCCGTTGTATCTCGGTCAAGACGACCGCACGGAAAAAGCCCGAGCTTTCCGTATTTTTCGGGTAAAAGCTCCATAACCGTCGGCAAACGGCTGTCATCGGTCGCGCTGATATAGCCCTTTGGCTTGTTGAGCATTATATAGGTAAATTCCCGATATAGGACCTGCTCTCCGTCAAGCGTTATGATATCTTTTTCGGGATCGATCTTCACATCTGCTTTTTTAGCCGCCGCGCCGTTCACAAATATGCGTTTTGCACGCACCGCGCGCTGTGTTTCGCTGCGCGAAAGCAAGCCGACCGAGGTAAAAAATTTATCAAGTCTCATATTCATACCGCCGTCTCTTTCGGATTTATCCCGCTTTCGTAAAGCTGCTTATAGAAGCCGCCCCGTTCGATCAGCTCGTCATGATTGCCCGACTCAACTATGTTACCGTCACGCATAACGAGTATAAGGTCGGCATTTTTAACGGTTGAAAGTCTGTGTGCTACAACGAACGACGTTCTGTCCTTTGTCATATCGTCAAAGCAGCGCGAAATTCTCTGCTCCGTTCTCGTGTCGACCGAGCTTGTCGCCTCGTCCAGTATCAGGATCGGGGGATCTTTGAGCATAACGCGCGCGATACATAGCAGCTGACGTTCACCGCCCGAAAGGCTTTCTGCCCCGCTGACGACCGTATCGTAGCCCTGAGGCAAACGTGAAATAAATCCGTGTGCGTGTGCGTTTTTGGCAGCTGCAACTATCTCCTCATCCGTGGCATCGGGTTTGCCGATAGCTATATTCTCCCGTACAGTTCCGGGCATTATCCACGTATCTTGGAGCACCATTCCGAAATTCTCTCGCAAGCTGTGGCGCGTCAGCTCACGGATCTTTTTGCCGTCCACCGAAATATCGCCGGACTTTGTATCGTAAAACCTCATAAGCAGGTTTATAAGAGTAGTCTTTCCGCAACCCGTCGGACCGACTATTGCGACCTTCATACCTGATTTTATATCAAGGCTGAAATTTTCGATAAGCGGCTTTTCGGGAACATAAGAAAAGCTGATATTATCAAACGAAATATCACCTTGCGCCACGCCCAAGATCTCATTTTCGCCATCATAGGTTTCGGGTGTTTCATCTATCAATGAGAACACACGCTCTGCTGCCGCCGCAGCACCCTGAAGCTCCGTGATAACGCCCGATATCTCGTTGAACGGCTTTGTGTACTGATTTGCATAGCTGAGCATACAAGTCAGAGTTCCGACCGTAAACGCAGGATTTACGAGCGCCGTCATCGCGCCGACCAGTGCCACGATCGCATAAACGATATTATTTACAAATCGCGTCGTAGGATTTGTCAGTGATGACCAAAACGTTGCCTTCAACGAAACATTTTGCAGTTTTTTATTAAGAGCATCAAATTCCTCTTGCGTCTTTTTCGCGCGAGAAAATGTGCGGACGGTCTTTTGCCCCCTGATCATCTCATCGGCATATGCGGTCTGCTCACCGCGCACGCGCGCCTGCTCCTTGAAAAACTTATATGTTTTCGAGGAAACGACCTTCGCAACTACCATTGAAAGCGGCGTGAGAACAAGCACAACAAGTGCGATTATAGGCGATTCGATAAACATAATGACAAGTGTTGCAATTATCGTTGCAATACCAGTAAATAGCTGTGTAAAGCCCGTCAGAAGCCCATCGCCGACCTGCTCTGCATCAGATGTGACCGATGAAACGATATCGCCCGACGCACGTCCGTCAAGATATGAGAACGGCAAGCTCTGGAGCTTATCAAATGCGGCGCGGCGCAGGGCGCACACCGTGCCTGCGGAGATCCTGTTATTTGCAAGATTCATAATATACTGCGCAATCGCCGCCGCGCCCGTTGCAATACCGATCTTTATAAGAAGATCAAATATAGCTTTGAAATCAACGCGTCCTGCGTCGATCGCACAGTCGATCGCCTGACCGACGAAAACGGGGATCAAAAGCGAACCTGCAACATAAATTATCGCGCAAATAACGGTTACGGCAAAAAGAACAATATACTTCTTTGAGAATCCCATAAGGCGCACGATGGTCGCTCCGGTGTTAGTCTTTTTCATATAGACGCACCTCCCATCTGCGAGTCGCAGATCTCGCGGTATATCTCGCAAGCTGCGTAAAGCTCTTCATGAGAGCCGACTCCGACAGGCTCTCCGCCGTCAAGCACGAGTATTTGGTCGCAACCCCGCACACTTACGGCGCGCTGAGAAATAACGAGCACCGAAGGAGCAAAATCAAGCTCCGATATGGCGCGAAGCAGATTTGCCTCCGTCAGTTGATCAAGCGCCGATGAGCTATTGTCAAGTATGAGTATCTCGGGGCGGCGCACAAGTGCGCGCGCGATGGTCAGCCGCTGGCGCTGACCTCCCGAAAGATTTCTTCCGTTCTGCCCCACCTCAATATCGAGCGTGTTTTCCTCACCGGATTTGATCTCCTTCAACTGTGCTGCATTGAGAGCCGCCATTATTTCCTCGTCCGTCGCATCGGGCTTGCCCCATTTAATATTATCGCGCACCGTGCCGCGGAAAAGCTCAACATTTTGCGCAACGTATCCGATCCTCGAACGAAGCTCGGTCTCCCCGTATTCACGTACATTCCGTCCGTTAACAAGTACCTCCCCGCCCGTTGCATCATAAAAGCGCGGAATAAGCGCAGCAAGTGTGGTCTTACCCGATCCCGTGCCACCGATAACGCCTAACTTTTGACCTTTTTTGAGTGTAATATTTATGTTTTTGAGCGCATCGCCAGACGCGCCGGCATATCTGAAATCAACGTCACGAAGCGAAAGCACGGGTGCGTTCGCATCGACCGTATTTGTGCCGGCAACCTTAAGCATATCCGCATTTTCGTCCATGACCGCGGAAATTCTTCCGGCGCAAGCGATAGATTTTGTTACCGTGATGATCAGGTTAGCCATTTTGATAAGCTCAACGAGGATCTGCGTCATGTAATTGTAAAGTGCGATCATCTGTCCCTGTGTGAGAAGTCCCGTGTCAACTCCGTCCGCACTGTAATAAAGGAGCGCGATTATCGCGATATTTATAATTACATAGGTCAAAGGATTGAGAAGTCCCGAGATGCGGCCCGCAACGATCTGCATTTTCGTCAGGCTTTCGGAGCGCTCGGCAAACTCGGCATTTTCGTTATCCTCCATGCAAAACGCGCGGAGCACGCGCGCGCCCGCAAGATTTGAGCTGACCTTACCCGTCACCGCATCGAGCTTCGTTCGCGATTTTCTGTATAGCGGTACTCCCGCAGTCAAAATTATAAAAACCACAACGAGCAAAACGGGGATCGTTACGGCAAAAACCGCAGCCGTGGCAGGGGCTGCCGCACCAACGGCAAAAGTCATGATCATCGCACCGAAAACGACAAAGGGCGAGCGCAAAAGTAGGCGCAAAGTGAGATTTATGCCCGTCTGCACCTGGTTTATATCGCTTGTCATTCTCGTGATAAGTGTTGGAGTTCCTATTCTGTCAAGCTGAGGAAAAGATAGTGTCTGAATTTTCTCAAAAAGAGCTGAGCGCAGCTCTGCCGATGCACCGCAAGCGGCTTTTGCGGCAAAATACTGTGCAGTAAGCGCGCAAGCAAGCCCTGCTGCTCCCATAATGATAAGGAGCAAGCACATTTTAACTATGTAACTCCTATCTCCGTTCGCAATACCGATATCGGCAATAGACGCAACAACAAGCGGCACGGAAAGCTCGAGCACCGCCTCAAACAGTTTGAATAGCGGACCGATTATTGCGTGCACGCGGTAATTTTTAAGATATTTCAATACTTTCTTCATCTTGACGTCCCAATTTTACATATTTAGTATATTATACTACATATTACCGAATTTTTCAATAGATAAAGAAAAAAAGGTCAGCACAGCTGACCCGTTTTTCAAAGAAAGACCTTCATCTTTTCGATATTCTTTTCCTCAAATTTAACAATATCGCGTGCAAGCGAGATCTCGTCGCAGCCGCCACATTCGTCCTCGGATTCATGGATCTTGCGAAGAAGATCGGTGATATTCATGGTCGAGCCTTGGATCATCATTTCTGCGATGTGACTTGACGTCGAGTCCGCAAGCGTGTTCATTGTAATTCCCATTTTCGCCATCCATTTGCTGAGGGGGGATTCCTCCTTTGCCTCCTCACCCTTCTTTTTGATAAGAGCCTGGGCCTTTGCCGCAAATTGCTCATACTCCGCAAGCTGTTCGGACATCTCTGCCTTCAGCTTTTCGTTTTTGACCTTTGGCATAAGAGTCAAAGTGAGATCCGATCCCATACGAACGTTTTTGTAAATAGCCTCGGAAAGCTCACCGAGACGGCTGATTGTTTCTGTTGACATAATTCCTCCAAAAAAAGATATGCGGTTTGAAATTATCTTCCCACATATCTCTTTTTTTATTCAGGAATTTCTGATCTTTTGCGCGCGCACATCAACGCCGCGGAATACAAGAGGATAATATTCACCGAACATACGGCTCGTTATTCTGTCACTATAACGCTCTCGAAGCTCCTTTTGAGTAAGATTCGTGCTGATAACGGTCGGCCTGCCGAGATTCATTCTTGTATTTATCAAATTGTAAAGAGTTGAAACGGTAAACTGGTTGGTCATCTCCGTTCCAAGATCGTCAATGATCAAAAGATCGCAATCAAAGCAACGCTCGGGCGATTCCTGTATATATGATGCCGTGCGTCCGAATTGCGCAAATTCAAAACCCGAGAACATATTGATCGCGCTGACATAATAAACATCGTAACCGCGTTCGATAACCGTTTTTGCAAGAGCGCTTGAAAGATGCGTTTTACCAAGTCCCGTGCCGCCCATAAGGAGCAGATTGGGGGCGCCTTTGCCGCGGAAGGTATGCGCATAATTTTTCATATATTCAAGCACCATCGACATCATCGAATGTGCTTCGGCGTTTGATTTGTAATAATCAAGCGAAAAGCTCTCAAAGGTCTGCGTGCGGAGAAGATTTGCAATACCCGACGACTCATAGCCGGCGAGTATCAGCTCTCGGCGCATACACTCACACATATACCCGTCGCAAAATCCCGAATCCATACACTTTTCACATTCGTATTTTACGTCGGTATAATCCTCGGGATAACCGGCGGCTGCGAGCATTTCCCTTTTCTTTTTTTGCAAAAGCTCGTTTTCTCGGCGTATCTCTGCCACCTTTTCGGCACAGTTCTCACCTGCAGAAAGCGCTGCCGCCATGACCTTCATACCAACGGACGAAAGCTCCGCATTTATCTCGGCAAGACCCGGAATATGAGCCTCGGCATCAGCACGTCGCGCGTCTGCTGCGGCGTGGGCGTCCTTGTATTTATTTTCGTACGCCTCGCGTATTCGGGCGTAGTTTTCTTTATTGTAGCCCATTTTTACCCCTTCATCTTTTCCATGCTGCGACGGAGCGCCGCCTCAAAGAAATCGTCTGTATCAAAGCTGCCCTCCCCGGGAAGCTTTTCGGCGATAGCCGCTTCAATATCCGCAAGAGTTTTTAAGCCCTCTTTGTTAAAGCGTTCAAGCACTGCGTTTGCATATGCCGGACTCGGCTCATGTATTGCATCGACCGTGATCTCATATGCCTTTTTGATGATATCCATATCATACCCGAATGCATTTACCCACTTGTCGATAAACTTTTTTTCTTTAGTTGTCAGCTCGCGGTCGCCCATACCGAAAAGATTGCGTATCTGCCATTCAAGATCTGCGATCTTTCTTGCATTTTCAATATGTTTTGAAAGTGCGTCGATAGTCGTCACGCCGTCGTCGTAAAGCCCGAACGCCTTTTTCTCTATGTAGCGGAGCGATTTCTTTCCGATACTGACACAAAAATCGCAAAGCGTGAGTATGAACAAGCCGTCAAGCCCAAGATAGTCCTCAAGTCCGAGCACGATGTTGACCTCGTGCGTATTGAATATCTTGCCGACCACATTTTGACATTCATTTATAAGCTGTGCTGTGTCCTTGCGCTTTTCGAGCAATTCGGTAAGCTCGTCCGTCGTGTACTGCGGAAGCTCATCGTCACGGGAAAGCTTGGTCTTTTTTTCGTGCTTTTCTTCTTTTTCGGGCACGGTTAGCGGTTCTTCCTCGGAGCTTTCAAGCACACCTGCTCCGCGCCAAAACGCAAGAGCTGCGGCGAGCTCCGCCTCGGTGCAGGCGCACGCGCTCGCGGCGGCAGCCGCATCAGCCTCGCAAAGCGAGAGGAGCTCGGGCGACGCACCGAGGCAAAACAGCACCTTTATATCCTTTTTCGTTGCGCGGTCAAGCTTGCCGACTGCCGAAGCCGGCAGGACCGAAACCTGCGATCCGTACTTAAATGTTATCATTTCTTTTTGTCCTTAATATTTTTCTCTCTTACACCGTAGCAAAGCGTCATAAGCGAGTCTCCGAGATAAACGTCTTCAAAAACCATATTCCGTCCTGTTTTTATCTCTTTACCCGTAAAGTTCCAAATGCCCTTTATGCCTGCCGCAGAAAGCCTTTCAACTTCGTCGTCGGCAACCTCTTTCGGTAATGCCAGCACTGCAATATCTATTCTCTTATCGGAGCAAAAGTCTTTGAGATCCTTCATGTCATATACTTTAACACCGCCGAATTCTTTGCCGATGACCTCGTCAGATATATCGAACATGGCAACAACATCAACGCCGCGGCGTTCAAACATACGGGTTCCGACGAGCGCGCGCCCGAGGTTGCCCGCTCCTATTATGATCGCAGAAAAATTATCCGCAACGCCGAGTATCTCACTGATCTTTGCAAAAAGATAGTTGACATTGTAGCCGTATCCCTGCTGACCGAAGCCTCCGAAGCAATTAAGATCCTGGCGTATCTGCGACGCCGTGACATTCATAAGCTTTGAAAGCTCACCGGAGCTGATGCGTGACTGACCGGCACGTATAAGCTCACGCAGGTATCTGTAATACCTTGGAAGACGGCGAATAACCGCAGGAGAAACATTTTCCACACGGTCAATTATTTCTTTATTAAAAATGTCTTCGTTCATGCGTTTGCCCTTTCCTCGGTTTTTGTGCACATCATACAAAATCGCGCACCTTCCGACCTTTGATCTTATAATTCGCATTTTACATTTTATTCACCGAGTTATCCACAGTTTCAACAGGTTTTTCCACAGAAAAACCGCTGATTTCCCTTACTGTGGGCTCAATTTCTGCCGATTTTTGTCGTTTTCTGTGTTTGTCGGATATTTACTGCCTTATTCACTTTTTGAAATTTTAACCAAAAATCGGCTTTTGTTTATTTCAACAAAATTTGTTAAATTTCAGTCGTTTGCCGAGGCATTAAGCTCCGTTCCCGAGAAGCATTCTGCCACGTATTCGAAATATCCCGCCATAGCTACCATCGCGGCATTGTCGCCGCAAAGAGAGATCGGCGGAACTGTCAGATCAGCTCCGTTTTTATCGCAAATCTTGCCGATAGCGGCGCGCAGATGTGAGTTCGCGGCAACACCGCCCGCAAGCACCATTCGCCGATATCCCGTTCGGGAAAGCGCGATATCGCACTTCTTTGCCAACGCATCAACAACGGCTTTTGTATAAGACGCCGCAATATCAGCTGTATTAAGCTCTCCGCCCTTCATCTTCTCGGAGTTGATGTAATTCAAAGCTGCGGTCTTGATACCGCTGAAAGAAAAATCAAGATTGTCGCCCAAAAGTGCCGGAGACGGCAATTTCAAAGCCGTGGGATCTCCCTCGTATGCAAGCTTATCAAGCGCCGCGCCGCCGGGATACGGCATACCGATAACGCGCCCTATCTTATCAAACGCCTCGCCTGCCGCGTCATCGCGCGTTGAGCCGATCGTATTAAATGTTCTGTGGTCGGTAACCTCAAATATCGAGGTGTGGCCGCCCGAAACGATCAAAGCAAGAAAAGGCGGTTCAAGCGTGGGATCGGCAAGATATGCAGCAGCCGCATGAGCTTTGACGTGATTGACTGCAACAAGCGGGATATTCCTTGAAAATGCAAGCGATTTTGCAAAGTTCACACCCACGAGCAAAGCGCCGATGAGCCCCGGATTCGCCGTGACGGCAATGGCCCCGATATCGGATATCGTAACACCTGCACTATCAAGTGCCTCATATGTTATTTTAGATATGGTCTCAATATGCGCACGGCTTGCGATCTCGGGTACGACACCGCCGTAGAGCCTGTGCACATCGACCTGCGACGCAACGATATTCGAAAGTATCTTGCGCGTTTCCCCGTCGATTACGGCAACGGACGTTTCATCGCACGAGCTTTCCATTCCAAGTATAAGCATTAAAATTTTTTCTCCATTATTATAGCAGCCTCTGTCGGCTTGCGGTAAAAATTATTGCGACGTCCGACAGCCGAAAAGCCCATTTTTTCATAAAGAGATCTCGCGGCAACGTTTGATTCGCGAACCTCGAGCGTAACGAAAGAAAGTCCTCTGTCCTTTGCTTCATCAAGCATGGCGGAAAGCGTCCTTTCACCAAGTCCCATTCGGCGAAAATCTCTGTCGGTTGCAATGTCGGTGATCTGGCCCTCGTCAAGCACGCAGATCATTCCGCCGTAAGCCGCAAGAACGCCGTCAACAAGCGTAACAAAGCCAAAGGTGTTCGGCTCAAGCAAAAAATTCAACTCGTTTTCATGCCACGGCTCGGCAAAAACACGGCTCTCAAGCTCCGCAACCGAGGGTATATCTGCTTTTTCGAGCCTTCGTGTTAATATCATCAATATCCGAACTCGCCCGACAGCGAATCGTCATTTTCGATCCACTCGCTGACATTTATAACGCGGAAATCCTCTTTCGTATCGCGAACAACGACCTTTTCAATGCCGGCATTTATGATCTGCCTTTTGCACATCATGCAGCTGCTCGTTCCGGGAACGATCTCGTGCGTTTTGGGATCAACGCACGCCATATAAAGAGTGGAGCCGAGCATCTGCTCGCGAGAGGCGGCAATGATAGCATTTGCCTCCGAGTGTATGGAACGGCACATCTCGTACCGTTCGCCTCTAGGTATGCCGAGCTTGTCACGCATACAGTGACCGAGATCGTTACAATTCTTTCTTCCGCGCGGCGCGCCGTTATATCCTGTTGAAACGATAACGTCGTTTTTGACTATTATCGCGCCGTACATCTTACGAAGGCAAGTACTGCGCTCCGCAACCGTCTGCGCTATATCAAGATAATAATTTTCCTTTGAAACTCTCATACTTCACCTTAAATTGTTTTTACAAACTCACGCAAGAACGCGCAAAAATCTTCTCCCAACTCGGGATTTTTCGCGCCCTGCACAACATTAGCAGTCAAAAATCCGAGCTTTGAGCCCATATCGAAGCGTGTGCCCTCAAAATCAACCGCAGTCATACCGCGAGTATTCGCGATCTTTTTCATAGCATCGGTCAGCTGTATCTCGCCGCCGGCACCCGGCTCAAGATTTTCAATTATATCAAACACGTCGGGTGTGAGCAAAACTCTGCCGAGTATTGAGAAGTTCGACATGATCTGCTCTTTTTTGGGCTTTTCGATCATATCGTCGACAAAATAGCAATTATCGCCGATAGGCTCGGTCTTAAGCGATGAATATTTTGTTATGAGCTCGTCGGACACGGCTTTAACGCCGCACACAGAGCGTCCGTATTTCTCGTAAGCGTCCATAAGCTGACGGCAAACGGGCGTTTCGGAGAATATAATATCGTCTCCGTAAAGCACGGCAAAGGGCTCGTTGCCGACGAATGCCTTTGCACAGCCGACCGCGTGACCGAGTCCGCGAGTTACCTTTTGACGCATAAAGTAGATATTTGCTTTCTGCGCGCACTCATACATAGCATCAATCTCGGCGGTCTTGCCTGAGGCGCGAAGCTTCTGCTCATATTCGGGAGAAATATCGAAATAATCCTCCATCATATCCTTATCTCTGTTGGTAATTATAAGTATATCGGTGATCCCCGAGGCAACAGCCTCGTCAACAAGATACGATATTGTGGGTCTGTCTACTATCGGCAGCATTTCTTTCGGTACGGCACGCGAGATCGGAAGCATTCTCGTTCCGAGTCCTGCGGCAGGTATAACGGCTTTTTTTACTGACATAGTAATCTCCTTTTTTGTATATTTATTTTAGTATACTATACAATCAACAAAAAATCAAGGACATTTTTCAAATTCTACGCAAATCGCCCCTTGCATAAAACACCGATTTATAGTATAATAGTGTATAACTTGCCGAACAACGGAGGAATATTCGCTGTTATGCTAAAAAAATTGATGAGGAAAACGGGGCTCGGATCACGATTTATCGATGACCTCGAATTCAGGATCCTGCTTACCGCAGTTTTCTCTTTTGCATTTAACATAATTTATGCAATATACAATCAAATACTGGGCTCGATAAGCGACACGCTTTGGTTTACGATAATTTCGAATTATTATATCATACTCGGCGCGATGCGCCTCGGAGTGGTCTATTGCCACAGACAAAACAAAGATGCCCCATCACGCGAAAAAGCATCTCCGCTCACGGAGCAATCCATAATGAAATTCTGCGGCATTCTTCTTATTGCGCTCGCACTTGAATTCTCGGTAACCGTTTATCTTAGCCTGAAGCTCGGGATCGCAACAAAATATAACACTCTTATTATGATCTCGATTGCGGTATATACCGCAGTGCGCATGATCTTTGCATTCAAAAATATGATCCGCGCGCACAAAAACAGATCTGTCCTGCTCTCAATGCTCCGTGACATAAGCTGTGCCGATGCCGCAGCCTCGGTCTTCACTCTCGTTCGATCGCTCACAGTGTCAATAGACGGAATATTCTTGCCGACCGCGCTGACCCTCTCGATAGGTCTTGCGGTGCTGTTCTTCGTTCTGTCCCTCGGAATAAACATGCTGCGAAGCTCGAAAAATCCATAAAAAAAGAAGCCAAAGGCTTCTTTTTTTATTTTGCAAAATCAACAATTTATGAACAAATTATCTTATTTTCATAACGCGCATGGCGTTGAGGACAGCTATGACCATAACCCCCACGTCGCCGAAGGTGGCGGCCCACATATTAGCCACACCAAGTGCTCCCAATATAAGAATAACGGCTTTTGTGATCAATATAAACCAAATGTTCTCTTTGACTATCCGCATGGTCTTGCGAGCAAGAGAGACCGCCATCGGCAGCTTTGAGAGCTTGTCGTCCATGAGGACGACATCGGCAGATTCTATCGCCGCATCGCTTCCGAGTGCCCCCATGGCGATGCCGACGGTCGCCCGAGCAAGCACGGGCGCATCGTTTATCCCGTCACCGACGAAAGCTGTGCGACGGCCGCCGTCGATCAGCTTTTCGACCTCGGCTACCTTATCGATCGGCAAAAGCTTCGCTCGCACCTCATCTGCGCCGACACTTGCAGCGACCGCGGTTGCAGCGGCCGCCCCGTCACCCGTCAGCATAACGGTTTTCATAATGCCCATATTTTTCAGCTTGGCAAGCGAGTCCGCAGCATCAGGCTTTATTTCATCTGCCACTGTGATGTATCCGAGATATTCTCCTTCGCTCGCCACATAAACGACAGTTCCGATAGCCTCGGCATCAAAGGTTATACCGATATCCTTCATAAGGCGAGAATTGCCGACAAAATATGTCTTTTCGCCGATAAGAGCCTTTATTCCGAATCCCGAAAGCTCCTCACAGGTCGTAGCGCAAAGTGAATTGTTGAGATCCGCCTCAACTATTGCGGCGGCTATCGGGTGATTTGAATAGCTTTCCGCCGCAGCGGCAACGGAGAGCAATTTGCTCTCGGAAATGCCGTGCGGGACGACGCTTTCAACGCGAAAGCGCCCCTTCGTCAGCGTGCCCGTCTTGTCGAAAACGAAGGTGTCAACGCGCGAGAGCGCCTCTATATAGTTTGAACCTTTTATAAGTATGCCGTGACGCGACGCCGTTCCGATACCGCAGAAAAACGATACGGGTACGGATACGACAAGCGCGCACGGACAAGAAATAACAAGGAAAGTCAATGCACGTTCAAGCCATAAAAGCCAAGCCCCGTCAAAAATCGGCGGTAAAACGGCGAGCAAGACCGCCGCAATAACAACAGAGGGCGTATAATAACGCGCAAAGCGCGTGATGAAATTTTCGTATTTTGTCTTTTTTTCACTCGCGTCTTCAATTAGAGCCATGATCTTTGACACCGTGCTCTCCGAAAACGCGCTATCAACGCGCACTCGAATAAGACCCGTGAGATTGACAGTGCCGCTGAAGGCGCGGTCGCCCTCTCCGCGCTCAACGGGCACACTCTCGCCCGTAAGGGCTGCGGTGTCAACGCTGGTTGATCCCGATGTTATCACACCGTCAAGCGGTATGCGCTCACCTGCACGAACGATAATCGTTTCACCGACACTTACCTCATCGGGAGCGACCTCGATTTCGACACCGTCACGCAAGACCACTGCACGGTCGGGGCAAATTTCCATAAGCGCGGCTATCGAGCGTCGGCTCTTTCCGACCGCGATGCTCTGAAAAAGCTCTCCGACCTGATAAAACAGCATAACGAAAACCGCCTCGGGGTATTCACCTATCGCAAATGCGCCAAGCGTGGCAAGGGACATTAAAAACTGCTCATCAAACACCTGGCCGTGAAAAACATTACGCAAAGCAGACCATAGCACATCATACCCGACGATCATATACGGAACGGCAAAAAGTGCGATCGAAAAAAGCCCCGGAGAAAAAATCTCGCTAACGGCAGCCGCTATGGCAAGGAGCGCCGCTGAAATAATAATTAAGGTGAGAGATCTTTTCTGCTTTTTATTCATAATACTATCTTGCAATCCGGATTTGAGCGCTTTGCCGCCTTGATGACACGTGACATAACATCGTCAAATTCGCCGTCCGCCGCCTCAACCGTCAGCTTTTGCATCATAAAATTAACAGATGCCGAAGTAACCCCCTCGGTTTTGAGAACTGCACGCTCAAGCTTCGCCGCACAGTTGGGGCAATCAAGATCTTTTATCTTAAAAACTTTTTTCACTGTCGTTTCTCTCCTCTATTAAATGCTCAAATCCCTGCGCGATGATCGTGCGAACATGATCGTCTGCAAGGAAATAAAATATCGTTTTTCCCTCACGGCGATTGCCGACAAGGTTTGCGTCCTTGAGTACACGGAGCTGATGCGATATCGCAGGCTGGGTCATTCCCAGCAGCTCGGCTATCGCACAAACGCACATCTCGGACTCAAAAAGCGCGAAAAGGATCTTTACGCGAGTGGTGTCGCCGAATATTTTAAAAAGGTCCGAAAGATCGCAGATAAGTTCGTCTGTCGGAAGTTCGTCCTTTACCCTTTTAAGTATTTCGTCGTGGCGATGTTCCATATATAAATCTCCATTCATATGTTTATCTGTTCATATGATAGCACGCTTATATGTTTTTGTCAATACCTTAAATCAAAAAAACGAGGATTTTAACTCCTCGTTTTTTCATCATCTTCAAGCGCTAAGGCAAGCACTCGTTGCACGGACGCGGCTTCCTTGAAATTCGGTGTCGCCTCCCTGCCCTCGTTTACCGCAGACAAAAAGCTGTACATACTGTGCAGATGTCCGCGCAGCCAGCCGATTGGGGCTTTGAAGGACGGGAATATTCCGCCGGGGGCTTCGTAGCGTCCGCAGCATTCGATTCGCGTATATCCACGGTCACCGCCAAAGCTGCCGCCTGCGGCTTCTGCGTCATAGAAATAAAGCCAATTAAGATCCATCATTGAGAATTTCAGCGAGCCCTTCTCACCGTAAACGGCAAAATTCAGCTCATCATTCGCGCCCACGGTCAGCTTGCTGACGTCGACCGTTCCGACAGCACCGCCATCGGTCTTACAGATCATATAAAACGCTTCGTCGGCATTTGTCCGCCAGATCTCTCCGTTCCGTCCGCGGCGCTCGGGATATGCTATCTGTGAGCTTGCTTTAACGGATATTATTTCGCCGCAAAGATATTGCATCATATCGACTGCGTGCGATCCAAGGTCAAAAAGCGTTCCCGCGCCGCAAATATCGCGGTCCTGCTTCCAACCGGCGTTCTTTTCGGGATCTGTGGCACTCGCGTGGAGATATTCGCAGCGGAAGCTGATAATTTTTCCTAGCCTGCCGCTAAATATCAGCTCCTTAGCCTTCATAACCGCCGGCAAAAAGCGATTGTTGAACACTATCTGCGCGGTTATTCCCTTTTCTTCGGCAAGACGTGCAATATCGGCAGCCTGCTCCTCGGTCACGCAAAGCGGCTTTTCGCAATATATGTGCTTTCCTGCCGCGATCGCCTTTTTAAGCGTTTCATAATGATATATATTCGGCGTGCAAATATCTATTACATCAATTTCGGGATCATTTATGATCTCGTCCTCGCTCGCACCCGTAACGCCGAGGAATTCCGCCGCTGCAGCGGTCGTTTCGGGTCTGCTTGCGCAGACTGCGGCGATCTCCGCCGAAAACGGCAGGTCGCGGTAAAAATATTTGAGATTGTCAACGCACCATGCGTGCGTTTTTCCCATAAAGCCAAAGCCGATAAGTCCTATTTTCATCTTAATTTCCTCTATATCGATATATAGAAATTATAACCTTTCGCAGCCTTTTTGTCAAGCAGTGTATTTTTTCTAATAATTTTGAAAATCCCTCTTGATTTTTAGAAAAAGATGTGTTATAATACATAGGCTTTGGAAAATTCCAACAACTAAATATGCACAGTACGCATCATGGAGAGATATCTCGCCTATGGCGAGAATACCCACACCCTGCGCCTGACAAGCTAGCTTGTCGATCTTCGGGTGGGCTATGCGAAGTGGATTCAATGAGCAAAGCTCATTGCTCCTCGTCTCATAGAGCTCCATAGTTATGATGCACACTTGTGCATCATAATTATGGAGAGATATCGAAGTGGTCATAACGGGGCTGACTCGAAATCAGTTTGGGAGCAATCCCACGTGGGTTCGAATCCCACTCTCTCCGCCATTTAACCGCAATTCTTGATAAAAGGATTGCGGTTTTTACTATTTTGTGGTACAATAATCTCAGTATAGCCTCATAGTTAGCTTTGGCTTTTGCCAATCTTGATGCAGAAACGCCTTTTTTGAGAAGTGTATCGCTGCCGATTATCTCTATTGTAGCTCTTGGGGCAAGTCCTTACATTGTATCGTGTGTGATGATTCGTTGAGATTTAATACACCGGAAGGTGTTGTTAGCAAAAACGATATACATTCAATTTCCATTACACACCATTGGTCTTACGATGAATTGAAACTCAAAACTCTGCACGGAATGTGCTTTACTTCGGAAATTGAAAATGCGTCAATTTTCGTAATCGATAACGGTTACAGAAAGAGATATCCACTATCCAAATTAGACTACATTCAATTTGGAAACTGACAAAAGGAGACGGCTATGCTCGAAAGAATGAGTGAATTTTTTGAAAAGCGTTTGAATGGTTATGATGAGCATATGCTGACAAATATTAAGTCGGCGCGGGAGTTTTATACGTTCACGGCGGAGTGTTTACCCAAGGCGAACGGTTGCCGTGTGCTTGACTTAGGCTGTGGCACGGGGCTGGAGCTTGAATATTATTTTTCGCTGAATTCTACGGCGCGTGTGACGGGCATTGATCTCTCGCAAGGTATGCTCGATGCGCTCTCGGCAAAGTTTGAGAACAAGGACATCACGCTTGTTTGTGATTCTTATTTTGCTGTACCTTTGGGCGAGAACGTATTTGACTCGGCCGTATCGGTAGAGTCCTTGCATCACTTCACGCAGAAAGAAAAAATACCGCTTTACGAGAAGCTTTGTAAAGCGATAAAAAACGGCGGATATTTTATATTGACCGACTATTTTGCTCTGTCTGACGAAGAGGAGCAGATGCATCGAGATACACTTATTGCGCTCAAAAATGAGCAAGGCATCACGGATAGCGAGTTCTATCATTACGACACACCGCTAACCGTAGCACACGAGGTTGAGGCGCTTATGGCGGCAGGATTTTCCTCTGTTGATGTGCTTAAAAATTGGGGTGCAACCTATACGCTACGCGCTTCGAGAAACAAGGTTTTGAACATTACGAACGGTGATTGCTTCAACGATTATTTTCTATCAAAGTTTGGCGGCGAGGCTGTTCCTTTTTGCGAGGCGATGATGGACGGTGATACGATATCGGACATCTATTCGGGTGAGTTTATCGAATTGCGTTCAAAGGCGCTTGGCGTGAGTGCCAAGGAATACAAGTCAAAGATGCACGTGCAAACCGCGCCTCTTGAGAATTACTCCGAGCTTCGTTTGTGGTTCGGCAAGGATACCTTCTGCCAGACAAATCTGCTCACGCTTCTCGCTTATTTGAAGCAGATCGAATACGGTGGGCAGGTCTTTCTCAATTACATTGACGACGAAAACTTCGAGGTGCTTGAGGAGAATATCTCTGTAACGCTTGACTCGTATAAAAGGATTTACGAAGATATCCTTATAACAAAAAAGCACCCGACAAACTTGGGTGTTCTTGATGCCGAGGGAATAGAATTGTATTTTGATTATCTCTCTGATACCGGAGCGCTTGCGCAACTTGTGAGAGAAAATTCCGACAAGGATGATTTGAATCTTGTCTGCCTTTTGCTTGAAAACTCAAAGGCATACGGATTGTCGGATATACAGGCGGAAATGCTGATTAGAAAATATCGTATTTAGTGACGTCCCAAACTCGTTTTCTATCACTTTCCCGAAAAAATGAGAGCTTATCACAGAAGGACGGAAAAGTCCAGCGGAATTTGAAAACAAATAAAATTGCCGCTGAGGAATCTTACGAAACCTCAGCGGCTTTGCTATTTGTTATTTATCAATCATCTTCCTCGTCTTCTCGACGCCGTCTTTCTTCCTCTTCTTCCTCTTCGCGCTCACGACGATATTCGCTATCGTCCCAGTTATCTACATATTCTCCGCGTGTCCAACTATATCCGCCTTTATCTATATCTTCGTATTCACCCGAATCGTAATTATAGCACCATTTTGACATAATCAAAGCTCCTCCAAGTGATCTTTCAAATTTTTGATTTTATTGTAGGATTCATTTAACTCTTCAATTAAATGTTTGATAATTGGATCTTTTGAATTTTTTGTAGTGTGAGCAATATTAGTGATAAGTCCGTATGGAACAGACTTGAATTCTGCGGACGTATAGCAACCGCAGAAGCTCACAATATTATCAACATCTGAAAATTTCAAATCATCTTGGCAATGTCTGATCCACAATGATTGCCCATATTCCGAAGAATACCAATCATCGTTCTTCAAATTTTTTATCAATTTACAAAGTTTATCATATGTAGTTTTATTGTGTTTAATAAGCTTTTTGATAGCGGTTTCCGTAAATTGAGACTTTTCCTCTATGATAAGATCTAACAATTCTGTAATAAACGGATATATAAATGTGTGTTTACTGTCTCTTCCGTCTTTGTATCTAACTCTGTCTCTGATCTCAAATTCGTCGGTGAAATAATCGAGCACTTCATTACTTGACTTTGAAATATGACGAACCATTCTCTCATTGTATGATTCATAAAAATCAGTCCCATGGAAATTCAAATAATGAATGAAATAGTACATACCGGTAGTTTCACGTGCTCTTAATGATTCCATCATTTTAAGGTCGTTATGGTCTGCAGCAAGAGCTATCAAATTCAAGCGCAACTCATCTTCTTCATTTAATTTTGCTTGAAGACCGTAATCTGTAAAGCTTCTATGCCGTCTCTCAATAGATGTACCTGCGCCAAAGTTGATAACGTAATCATTGTCTTTTCTGCTATCAAACCAAATGTACTCTTTATCCATTAAATATTTTAAAAGCTCGTAATTGCGAAATTCCAAAGCATAATCAAGAATTGTTTTGCAATACTCATCTTGGTTAAGTATGAGTTTATCCTCACGATTGATAAAAGCTTCCCATTCGGCAGGATCCTTTGAAAAGGCTATGGCGTAATTCGTTACACGTTTTGCTTGTGGAACACTATATTCTCCAGCGCTCAAAATCTGCTCACACGAAACGCCAAGCAAATCCGTAAATATGGGAAGATCGTAGGTTTGTATAGCCTTTGCGCCTTTTGTGATTTGTGAGATACGGTTTGCCATTTTACGTATTTCCTCATCGTTCATAACACCGCCAACAGCATTAATATATGCTTTGCAAAACTGTCGTTTGGAAGGATATTTTTTCTCTATCAGCTCCGAAAGATATGTCCCTATTTTTTGATTATTTTCATGTTTAAACATGCTCCGAAAACCTCCGTTATTTGTTGGCTCTATTATATCACAAATCAAAATTCAATGATAGTCCACAATTTGCACACACAAAAAGCATATATTATTTTGCCGTGTGCATCGTGTATGCTTTTCGCATACATTGTAACATATCTTTGAGCTCTCGTCAAGTATAAGTTTGAAATTTGTACAAATAATAAAAGCTGTTTCAGTGACGACCAAACCTCGTTTTCTATCACTTTTCTATCAATTTTGCGTTGATTTTGATAGAAGATCTTGAAAAATGGGGCGAAAACGGGCAAAATTCGGTAGAAAAAGGCACGTAGAGGCACTAAAAGGGATTAAATCCCGATGACTCGAAATCAGTTTGGGAGCAATCCCACGTGGCTTCGAATCCCACTCTCTCCGACAAAGGGATTAAGTTGAACGCAACTTAATCCCTTTACTTTTTCACTATTCACTTTTCACTATTCACTAAAATTTCGATTCAGTTGAGGTAAATATCGGAAAGGTGTTCCACGCTGTTCTGTGAACCTCTGCCAAAAAACGGGAAGCTACCGTATCTCAACCTTCATTTACTTTTATCGGCAACGATGAATTGCGTTTTGGAAAACCGTTTTTTCGTGGAATCGGGAAAATCAAAGTCGCTGATAACGCAATCCACTCTGTCAAAATCAAAAAGTATATGCTGCTCGGAATGCTCAAGCTTGTCATGGTCAACCAAATAATACACTTTATCTGCGTTTTTTGACATGACCTCATGCATCAGCATATAGTCGCTATCCCAAATTTTTCCGTCAGCGGTTACTCCGCCTGTGGAAAAGAATAGCTTATCGGCATGAAAATGCAAAAGATTACTGACCGTGATGTCCCCCAAAAGCATGTGCGGTTCTTCAAAAACGGGGCCTCCCAGGCAAATAACGCGAACTCCGTACTGACTTAAATAGGACACCAATGCCATATTGTTCGTTATGATCGTAACGTCCTTGATCGCCGCGATGTATTCTCCCATTATCTGCGTTGTGGTCGTGCTGTCAATAAATACCGTGTCGCCGGGGTTTATCATTTCGCATGCAATTCTTGCAAGGCGTCTTTTTTCCACGCGCATTTTATTATAGCGGTAGACTAACGGCACGCTCTTTTGCTCAACAACCTCCGCTCCCCCGTACGTGCGCTTTATCTGTCCTCGCTTTTCGAGCAGATTGAGATCTCGGTTAATGGTGGCGCTGCTGTAATGAAGGATGTCCATCAACTGCTTGACGGTTACGTAGCCTCGCGCGTTTAAAATTTCAAGCAAGCTATCCAATCTCTCTTTTTGATACATATTTCTTCCTCTTTTTTGATAATTTTTGAGAAAATCTCTTTATTTTGGACATATATTGAATATTTTTGAAAATTCTGCTATAATTATATCAACATTTGCAAAAATGTCAATAGATTTCATAATATTGGAGGAAACTCATGAAATTACTTGTCATTCACAGATCCGAAGAAGTGTTTGAACTCATGAAGGAGTTTTGTGAAAATTCAACCGAGCAGTGCTTCCGTGAGCTTGAGCTGGACTACGTAAAGGACACGGCTCCCCTGCGATTCGGAGCCATCGTTGAATATTGCATGAAGATGGAAAAGGAAGGGCCTGAATGGTTGGAGCCCGACCCGCTCGTGCTTGAAAAGGTTGCCGACGCCGACATTATTTTGACCGAGCACGGCGGAATTAACAAAAAGGTCATCGACAGCGCAAAAAATCTGAAAATGATTGCCACCCTTCGCAGCGCAGCCGAAAATATAAATGTCAAATATGCAAAGGAAAAAGGCATTTGCGTCAGTGTATCGCCCTCCAGACTCGGAGCTGCGGTTGCCGATATGACGGTTGCCATGATCCTCTCGGAATGCAGAGGCCTTCTGCGCCGCAACCTGAGATATAACAACGGTGAATGGGTCGAGGAGAAATACGACGATGCCAGCCACTGCGTTCTTTCTAACTTGAAGATCGGTCTTGTGGGCTACGGCGGAATTGCACGCATCGTTGCAAAGAGATTGATCCACGGCTTTGACTGTGAGGTATGTGCATACGAAAACATCACACCGCCCGAGGTTCTCGAGGCTGACGGTGTAAAGAAAGTTTCCCTTGAGGAGCTTTGCAAGACATGTGATGTCATTTCCTTGCACGCAAGACTGGTTCCCGAAAACACAGGTATGTTTGGATACGAACAGTTTGCCATGATGAAACCCAACGCGATCCTTATCAACACGGCAAGAGCCGCATTGGTAGACGAGGACGCTATGATAGACGCACTGCAAACAGGCAAGATCAGAGGCGCCGCCCTTGACGTTTACCACCACGAGCCTCTGCCTAAGGACTACCCGCTTCTTAAAATGGACAACGTTACGATGATGCCCCACTCTGCAGGCATGACGGGCGACGTTTACAAAAACACAATAAAGATCATCACCAAGGATATTGCGAAATTCCTTAAGGGTGAAGAGCTTGGCTTTAATCTGTAATAAAAAACAAAAAATATAAAATTTAAACAATAAGGAGAAAAAAATGAAATTCGACAAGCAAGCTATCCGCGACGTTCTTACCGTTGCAAAAAGATTGGACGTAAAAGGTGTTTTGTCCGCGTATGAAGGAAACATCTCCGTTCTCAAAGACGGTCTCGTTTACATAACGCCCAGCGGAAAGAACAAGGCGTTCCTTACCGAAAAGGACATCGCGATCTTAGATATGAACGGCAACCAGGTTGGCGGAAGATACCCTGCCAGCTCTGAGTACAAGCTCCACCTGCACGCATACCAGGTTCGCCCTGACGTGTTCGGCGTAGTACACGCACACCCCGGTTATCTCACGGCGTTCGCGCTGTGCGGCAAGCCCGTTGAGTGCGACGCTTATCCCGAAATTCTTGCGGTCTACAACAAAATTGAGGTTGCCGCATACGGAAGACCCGGAACGGACGACATTTACGCAGGGGTTGCTCCGATCCTTGAGAAGGAAAACATATTCTTGCTTGAAAATCACGGTGCCGTGACAGTAGGAAGCACTGTTTTCGAGGCAATGAACCTCATCGAAACAGCAGAGTCGTCGGCAAGAATCGTTGCTCTGGCAAATCAGATCGGAACTCCGAAGTATCTGCCCCAGGAAGAGCTTAACGATCTTTACGCAATTCACGAAAAGAGAATGGGAAGATAACAAAACAAAAATAACGGGAGCAGTCCTAATCGGACTGCTCCCATTATTTTTTAAAGAATTTCTGCTCAATCCATATAATAAATTTTTGCGTTTTTATCACCGAATGTATTTTCTATTATACTGTCGGTCTTTTCGAAAAATGCGTGGATCGGGGGTTCTTCAACATTATTTGCGCCGTACTGTCCGAGGGTCATGCCGTATTTTTGAATATACGTGTTGTCATGCATCTTAGGCAGGCTCTCCGTATTTTTGGCAACAAGGTGTACAAGTCGGTACGCGCCGCGATCGAAGATATTATCATGAACATAATACTCGGACGCGGTGTTCTCATAGCTCCAGCCCTTGATGTGTGCCGGAGTATAGGTATTATGTCTTTGCTGTCCCCAACCGTATCCTGCAAGGCGAAGTATATTCCCTGCTATCTCGCAGTTCTTTATATAACTTTCCTGATCGCCGTTGTTTTTTTCAAGGAAGTATTCGATCGAATATACGCACTTCTCGACAAGATTATCAAGATAACGAATATTTTCCAATGTATACTTTTTGCCTCTTGTTGTGATCTGATGTGTCATTCCGGCATCATATATCTGGTAAATATAGCAGTCTTTTACAAGATAGTCCTCACATCCTCCGTATATCTCAATTCCGTTACCGAAACGCGTAACACTTCCGCGACGTCCCTGAGGATAGTTCGGATCTGTTCCTGCGTACGTCTGGACTGTGCCGCCAACCCAGCCTATCTCGCAGTTGGTAACGTGCAAGCCGACCACGTGACCACCTCCGCCTATTGCGTGGCAGCCGATGTATTTTATGCAAAGGTTATCTATTCTTACGTTCGCATTATTCGTAATTCTTATCATGTTGCGGCGCGGAAGTGCCTCGATCTCGGAAAACACCTCACCGGGATTGCCCTTATCGCAACGAAGATAAAGTTCGCCAAACGACTCGTAGTCGAGCACTGGTATCGGAAAATCCTCGCCCTTTGACGGCTTTGTATCGGTGCGGGCAACGTAGCAGCAGAAAAGATCGAGATCCTCCGTCATTTCATCTGCCATTACAAAGTCCTTTTCCTCATTGTCGCGGCATACGAATTTTCCTCCGCGATACGACGGAATAAGCTTGCGAGAATGCAACTCGCTATCATTAAATACAAGTGTGCCGCTATCAAGGATCAAATCGCGCAGCTTCCAAATATTGTGCTCTGCATCGTAAAGCTCCCAAAGCGCAGGATCTGCAAGGCTTTTATCCCAGCCGTAAAATTTCGGCTTTTCTCCCTCGCCGTATGCACAATACGTAACACCCGGTTTGGTTGTGATCATTCCGCGGAAAAGGTCGCCTCGGCGGAATTTAACTCCATCGCCTTCTTCAAGTTCTGCCTCTGTTACTTTTGAAAGCGTTTTCCATGCGGTCTGCGGTGTTTTTCCGTCATTTGCGTCATTACCGTCATTGCTGACGTAATATACAGTACCCGCGATCTCCATTTCGTCCTTTGCGGCACGGATCGCAGCCTTTTTCGCCTCTGCGAGCGCCTCTATTTCGCAAAGAAATTCTTTGGTTGCCTTTATCATGATATTTCCTCCCAACAGTTAACCTTAACGTTAATTGTACCATGTTAAAGAAGAAAAGTCAAGAACAATCCGCCATAATATCTTAAATAAAATAATTTACAAAATGCTCTTGATATTTTGCGCAAAAAAAGGTATACTATAAGTTAATATTTACATTTGGAGGAACTTATGGCAAAATCTCTTGAAAAACTCGGCGGCTTTCACGGTGTTGAGGGCCCCGTTCTCACTATTGTAATGGACGGCGTGGGACTCGCCTCGGACAATGCGGGCAACGCGGTAAAGCGTGCCTATACGCCGACGCTCGATTCCCTGCTCGAAAAATATCCTTGGGTAAAGCTCAAGGCTCACGGTACTGCGGTCGGTCTGCCCTCTGATGACGATATGGGCAACTCCGAGGTCGGTCACAACGCACTCGGTGCAGGACAGGTATTTGCACAGGGCGCAAAGCTCGTATCAAATTCCATTGAATCCGGCAAAATGTTCGAATCCGGCACCTGGAAGGCTTTGATCTCAAACGTTAATAACGGCGGCACGCTCCACTTTATCGGACTTTTCTCGGACGGAAACGTTCATTCTCACATAGATCACCTGACAGCCATGCTCAAGCAGGCAAAGGCTGAGGGCATCAACACCGTTCGCGTTCACATTCTGCTTGACGGCCGCGACGTTGATCCCACCTCGGCACTTAATTACGTTCTCCCCTTCGAAAGCTTCCTTTCGGAGCTGCGCTCACCCGATTTTGATATACGCATCGCATCGGGCGGCGGACGCATGAACATCACTATGGACCGCTATGAAGCAAACTGGGGCATGGTTGAAGCCGGTTGGAAAACTCATGTTCTCGGAGAAGGACGTACCTTTGCATCTGCCGAGGAGGCTATCAACACCTACCGTTCGGAAAATCCGGGACTTCTCGACCAGGATCTTCCTCCTTTCGTTATTGCAGACGAAGAAAAGCCCGTCGGCACTATCGAGGACGGCGACAGCGTTATTTTCTTCAACTTCCGCGGCGACCGTTCCATTGAGATCTCCAAGGCGTTTGACGGTGACGCATCTTTCTCGGCGTTTGACCGCGTTCGCGTTCCGAACGTGATGTATTCCGGTATGCTTGAGTATGACGGCGACCTTCATATTCCTCACAATTTCCTTGTAAATCCTCCGCAGATAACCAACACTATGAGCGAATATCTTTGCGCAACGGGCGTAAACGAGCTTGCTATCTCCGAAACGCAGAAATACGGTCACGTCACCTATTTCTGGAACGGAAACAACTCCGGAAAATTCTCTGAGGAGCTTGAAACTTATATTGAGATACCCTCCGATGTCGTCCCCTTCGAGCAAAGACCGTGGATGAAGTGTGCCGACATCACGGACGCACTCATCGATGCTCTCAGGAGCGGTAAATACCGCTATTTGCGCGTTAACTTCCCGAATGGCGACATGGTCGGTCACACCGGCAACATTCAAGCAACCATCTGCTCTATGGAAGCCCTTGATCTTCAGCTTGCAAGAATTCTTGCAGTTATAGACGAGCTGCACGGCGCGGCTATCATCACTGCCGACCACGGAAACGCCGACGAAATGTACGAAATGGACAAGAAGTCCGGCGCTCCGAAGCAGGACAAATCGGGCAACTATAAAGCCAAGACGAGCCACACCTTAAATCCCGTTCCCTGCATTATTTACGACAACTTTACGTCAGACAAATATACTGTTAAGAACGGAGACGGATACGGCCTTTCAAATGTTGCGGCAACAACCGTTAACTTGCTTGGATATAAAGCTCCGAAGATGTGGGACGCATCTGTGATCGAGGTAAAATAATGGTATATATCACCGAGCTGCATTGCCATTCCGGCGAGGTCAGTAACTGTGCATCTGCGACGGCGCAGGAGATAATCGATGCGTACTGCGCCGCCGGTTACACCTCACTTGTACTGACAAATCATTTCAGCCGTTATACTTTCGCCGGAACACGCGGAAAGTTTACGGGCGACCCTGAAAATCATGATGAACGCGTTGATTTTTTCATGAGTGGTTATCAAAAAATGAAAGCTCTCGCCGGTGATCGCTTAAACATACTTTTCGGGCTTGAGCTGCGTTCAAACCGCGATGGGAATGATTACTTGATATACGGCGTTGATGAGGATTTTTTGCGAGACCGCCCCAATATTATGGATACCTCTATGACCGCACTGCACGAGGACATCAATGCCGCGGGCGGTCTGCTCTTTAAAGCCCACCCGTTCAGGAATTCTGAAAAAATTTGCCCACCCGAAATGCTTGACGGAATTGAAGTCTTTAACGGCAGCGGGCACGATTCAAGAAATGATATTGCACTGCTTTGGGCTAAAAGATACGGACTTCTTATGAGCTCCGGCAGCGATTTTCACAGTTCCGGGAACAACATAAACGGCGGAATTATCACGGACATGCCTATAACGAACGAAAAACAACTTGTTAATATTTTAAAAGCTCAAAATCTTGATCTGCTCCATGCAGGTGAATATCCTAAAGAAAAAATTTAAAAAATCAGGCGGAGCCAAGAGGCTCCGCCGTTTTTTATATATCCATTTTAATCTGTGCCGTTTGTGTTGCTCTGTGCTTTTCTACAAGTGCATTGATACGCTTGACGGGATTCAGAAGCTCGCTTATCGTTTCGTCGTGATTAAGCGTGTCGATTATATATGCGACATATTTGCACATATTGACCTCTACATACCAATCACACGCAAGAACATCGGGGCGAACGTAAACCAGATTTGTGGTAAAGACCTTGTCGATGATGCCGTCCTCATGTGCCTTGGTAAATTTAGCGGGGCCGTCTGTGAAAAGTCCGAAGGTTGCAAACGCGAAAACTCTCTTTACGCCCTTTTGCTTGAGCTGGTATGCAACGTCAATGAGTGAATCTCCGGAGGAGATCATATCGTCTGCTATAATAACGTCCTTGCCGGTCAGATCAGGGCCGAGATACTCGTGCGCAACTATCGGATTTCTGCCGTTGACTATTCTTGAATAATCGCGGCGCTTATAGAACATACCGATATCAACACCTATAACCGAAGAATAATACATGCTTCTGTCCATTGCGCCCTCATCGGGAGAGATTATGATAAGATCTTCCTTGTCGAGCATTATATCAGGTACGGCACGTACGAGCGCCTTATACATTTGGTAAGTAGGACGGACGCTGTCAAAGCCGCAAAACGGGATCGCGTTTTGAACTCTCGGGTCGTGTGCGTCAAAGGTGATTATGTTCTCAACCCCAATAGACTCAAGCTCCTGAAGCATAACGGCGCAGTCAAGCGACTCTCTTGCCGTTCTCTTATGCTGACGTCCCTCGTAAAGCATGGGCATTATGAGCGAAACGCGGCGGGCTTTACCGGCTATCGCAGATATAACTCTCTTTATATCAGCGAAATGATCGTCGGGACTCATGGGAACGGTTATTCCGTGCATTTTGTACGTAACACCGTAATTGAAAACATCTGCGATGATATAAACATCGTGTCCGCGGAGCGACTGATGAAGCAATGCTTTACCCTCTCCCGAACCGAAGCGAGGGCATTCGGCCTCCGTTATAAAGCTTATGTTTTCCCCGTTGCCTCTCCACTCTTTTAAGTAGTAATCCACCTGCGAAATAAACTGCTCGCAGCCTCTCATTGCGATAACGCTGAGCTCACCGTAAAGCGCTTCCTTCATATTTCCTCCGGATATTTAAATGTCTTGTATTTTTAAATACACTATATTATAGCATACTTTTACGTCTTTGAAAAGGCTTTTTCGAAATTTTTAATTTTTTGTCATATCCAGCCGAGATTTGTCAGCAAAAACAGTCCCAAAAACAGAGTAAATGTACAAATGACGGTGGAAAGCAAAAGGATTTGACCTGCTACCTCGGCATCACTTTTCATGCTCTTTGCCATAATATAGCTGCTGACGGCGGACGGCGTGCCAAACGTGACGAATATGACGGCAAGCTCCGTGCCCGAAAAGCCGAACACAAGATGTGCAACGGGAACTGCGATAAACGGCAGAACGAGCGTTTTATATATTGCGCACGGCAAGGAATATTTGAGCTTTCCGCGAAGTGCCGTGAACGAAAATCCCGCCCCCAGCGCGATAAGCACGAGTGCCTCCGTACAAACGGACAAGGCATCAAGCGTTTCCGTAACGAATCCGATCTCGGACGGTATCTTAATACCGAACGCAAGGAACAAAACACCGAGAAGCGACGAAATTATCAAAGGATTCGTGGCAACTGACTTTATTATTGACATGCCGAGCTGTCCCAAGGTCTTTTTGCTGTCCTTTGGCGCAAAAATATTAAGCTCCACTACCGTATAAACATTAAAAAGCGTTACAGCATAAGGCAATAGCATCGAGACCATAAAGCGCCCCTCAGCACCCGCTATGCTGCCGATAAGCGGCAAGCCGAGCACGGCGAGATTTGAACGGTAGCAGTTCTGTATCACAGCACCGCGCACGCCGTTATCCTTGATGATAAGCGGAACGCAAAGAACGCCGACAAGAAACGCAACGGTTACCGCCACGCAAACGAAAACCGTCATGTCAACCGTGTTGAGCGTTCCCGAGCCCGAAATTATGCTTAAAAATATCTGGCACGGCAGGGCGATCTTGAAAACGAATTTTTCCGCGTCCTCGTAGAATTGCTTTGAAAGGAATTTCGTTTTATTCAAGATATATCCGAGCACCACCAAAAGAAAGATCGGTAAAACCGCATTTGCACTTAAAAGAAAATTATTCCACATATGATTTCCTTATTTAAACTCTACAACTGTTACGCCGCCGTCGCCTTCTCCGTACTGACCTATGCGGAACGACTTTACGCGTCCGTCCGTGCGAAGAAGCTTCCAAAGCGCATTTTTGAGCGCACCCGTTCCCTTTCCGTGGATCAGGTGAACGCTGTGAAGTCCTGCCACAATGGCATCATCAAAATACTTATCGACGAGCAGCCATGCTTCGTCTCCGTTTTTGCCGCGCAGGTCGATCTCGCTCTTTATCTGCCGAACTCTGCTCGCGCTGAAATCAGAGGTTGTTACTTTCTTTTTGTCTTTCGTAATAACGTTTATTTCATCGTCGTTGAGCAGCTTGAGATTTTTTTCGCTTGTGCGCATATCGATGAGCCCTGCGCGCACCATGAGGTTTCCGCGCTTATCTGGCAGTGAGGTGACCACTGCGCGCTTATTTATATTGCGGATCAAAACGTTATCGCCCTTTCGCAAGGCTCGCGGCAAAACATAATTTTCGTCCTCGTTTCTTTGAACGGGATCGATCTTATCCTCGTTTTCGCGCAAATGCTTTCTTATATTGCGGCGCTTTTCGTCAAGCTCGTCGGCAAGGCGTTCCGAATCTTTCGCCTTTTTGAGCTTGTCAAGCTGATCGAAAACGAATTCGCTTGACGCGCGTGCGGTATTAAGCAGCTCGGTGGACTTTTTCTGGGCGTCCTCAAGCGTTTTTTCAGCCTCGGCTATCTTTGCGGCATATTTTTTATCTGCCTCCGCCTTTTCGCGTTCAAGCTCGGCTCGTATCTCAGCTGCCTCCGCGCGGTGCTTTTCCATCTCAACTCGGCTCGCCTCAAGCTTGGCTATAACGTCTTCAAAATCACGGTCCTCCGAGGAAACTATACCCTTTGCCCGAGTGACTATATTTTCGGGCAATCCGAGCTTTTCGGAGATCGCAAACGCGTTGGATTTTCCCGGTGTTCCGATTATGAGCTTATATGTCGGCTTTAAGGTATCTATATCAAATTCACACGACGCATTCCGCACGCCTGCGGTATTGAGCGCATATGCTTTAAGCTCGGCATAGTGCGTGGTGGCGGCACAAATAACGCCCGCTTCTCTCACTTGCTCGATTATTGCGACTGCAAGTGCTGCTCCCTCGATCGGGTCTGTTCCTGCTCCAAGCTCATCGAAAAGAACGAGAGTTTTATCTGTCAGATCGTCAAGTATCGAAACGATATTTACCATATGTGAGCTGAAAGTTGAAAGCGAATGCTCAATGCTCTGCTCATCACCGATATCGGCAAGCATACGGTCAAAAATGCAGACCGACGAGCCGTCCTCGGCAGGAATTTGCAGGCCTGCCTGCGCCATCAGCGACAAAAGTCCCAAGGTTTTGAGCGTAACCGTCTTGCCGCCCGTATTGGGTCCTGTGACGATCACCGTGTCATATTCTCCGCCGATAGCTATATCGACCGGCACGACCTTCTTTTTATCGATCAGCGGGTGACGCGCACGGCGCAGCTCCACTCGGCGCTCGCGGTTTATCGAAGGTGCGGTTGCATTCATACGGAACGCAAGCTCTCCGCAAGCGAATATGAATGCAAGCTCTGTTATATTGCGATAATTGAGCAGCAGCACGGAAGAACACTCCGCAACATCGGCTGACATTTCGGAGAGTATGCGCTCTATCTCGTGTGCCTCTTTTGATTCAAGCTCTCGCAGCTCATTATTTGCCTCAACGACGGCGACAGGCTCAACAAAAAGCGTGGCCCCCGATGACGATGTGTCATGAACAAGACCGCGGATCTCATTTCTGCACTCGACCTTAACGGGTATTACGTATCTGCCGTTTCGCATCGTGACGATGTTTTCCTGCAAATATTTTGAATATTCATTATTTTGCGTATACCGCTGGAGCATATCTCGTATTTTGATATTTATCACGCGTATCTTGCGGCGAATGTCCGCAAGTGCTACCGATGCCTCGTCGGCTATCATTTCCTCGGAGATTATCGCGCGAGTGATCTTATCCTCAAGGGATTTATTTGGGATCAAGCGTTCGAATATTTCATCAAGCGAGGTGTCAAAAAGTCGGTTTGTGCGGATATATTCGAGCAAGCGGCGGCAAACGCGCAGATTGTCCGCAACATCGAGCAGCTCGCGCGGCGTGAGCGTTGCGCCCTTGACCGCACGCTCGCAGGCATCGGATATATCAATTATCTCACCGAATGACGGCGTGCCCTTGATCCCGATAAGCTTTGCCGCATCTTGTGTGTGACTTTGGCGAAGAATTATCTCTTCTTCCCTGTCCGTCGGCAAAAGTGCGCGGCAAAGGCCGCGAGCCCCCTCGGTTAGCGCACATTCGGCGAGCAGCTCGCGTATTTTATCAAATTCAAGCGTTTTAAGTGTTTTTTCAGAAATCTTCATTATCCAAACAAAAGTTTATAAAATTCAAGTGATTCAAAGCCGTGTCCTATATGGCTCAAAACGTAGGTTTCGGCGACCGCGGCAAACGACGGTAATTCCTCGTCCGTGAGAGTGAACGAAAGAAAACGCGAAATTGGTGCTGAGAGCACAAATCTAACAGCCTCGGTGACCGACGGGGACATCGGGCACATTATGACCGCCTCGCGTATATCCTCGCTCTTTTCGGCATCTCGCTTTGCGTTTAAAGAGGCTTTATGCATACAGTCCTCGCAGAGCATGCGCCCGTTCATGACGTCCATATACATAAACTGTGACTGCGGCTTTTTGCATATCTTACAGCCCTCGATATACGGCATATAACCCGAAATTCCCGCAGCATAAAGCTCGTATGCCGCTTTGACTTGGCGTATCGGTCGAATGTCACGCGCGAGTGCGTAATATGCGTTGAGCGTGAGCTTTAAAATATCGTCGGCCTCCTCGTCCTCGCCCGAAAATTCATATGCCAGATCGGCAATATACGCGGCGACGGACATTTTTTCAACGCTTTTTGAGATGCCCATAAAGGCATCTATCACGGTTGCCTCGCGCAGCCAATAAAACCCGCCCTTTTCGTATAGCTCCATTTCGGAATATGTAAAAAGCTGTGTTCCCGAAAGCGCGCGGCTTTTTATCGAATGTGCGCCCTTTGCCATAACGGTTATCCTGCCGCGCTCGGAGGTCAGAACCGTTAAAAGCTTATCGTTATCGTTTCGGTCTGTGTCCCGCAGGACAAGACCCCGTATACTGACAGTCACTCTTCTCTGTATCCGAAATTGCTGACGAGGTGTGCTGAATCTCGCCAATTTTCCTTGATCTTGACCCAAAGATTGAGATATACCTTTATGCCGAAGATCTTTTCCATATCCTGTCGCGCATAGCTGCCGACACGCTTTAAAGTTTCGCCGTTCTTGCCGACGATAATGCCCTTATGCGATGCCTTTTCACAGAAAATTTCGGCTCGTATGCGCAGCATTGTTTTTTCGTCCGTAAATTCCTCGATCACAACGGCGATCCCGTGAGGAACTTCCTTATCAAGTGCGCGGAGCAGCTTTTCGCGTACGATCTCAGCGGCGATCTGGCGCTCGGGCTGATCGGTCACGATATCGTCGGGGAAAAACCAATCGGACTCTCCGAGGAATTTTGAACATTCCGAAAGCACCGCCGCCACCTGCTCGCCTTTTTTGGCGCAGATCGGCACGAAAGCATCAAAGCCGTGAAGTACTGCGTATTCTTTTATCGTATCGGCGATCTCATTTGCGTCCGAAAGATCGGTCTTGTTTATTGCGAGCACTGACGGAACATCGTTATTTTTCAAGTAATCAATAACATTTTTTTCAACATCACCCGCCGGGCGTCCCGCCTCAACGACAAGCACTATGGCATCTGCGTCCTGCATCGTGGTGTTCGCACTCTTGACCATATAATCGCCGAGCGCGTTGCGCGGCGAAAAGATACCGGGTGTGTCGATGAAAACGAACTGATCTTCGCCCTTTGTGTGTATTCCGACGATCCTGTTTCGCGTGGTCTGCGGTTTGTTTGAAACTATTGCGACCTTCTCGCCGAGAATTGCATTAAGAAGCGTTGATTTGCCGACGTTCGGTCTGCCAACTATTGCTATAAATCCTGTTCTTTTCATATCAGTCTCTTTCTTTATCAAAATATTCAAGGTCTTTTGCGAGAACTTTTATTATTATCTTTTGGCGACCGATCATTTCTTTTTCGTCCGTCTCGCACGTTACGTGATCGTATCCCAGCAGGTGAAGCATTGAATGAACCGTTAAAAATGCTGCTTCATGCTCAAAGCTATGCCCGAGCTCTGCTGCTTGCTCGGCTATCCTTTCGGTTGAAAGCACGATATCTCCGAGCACCTTTTCTTCGTCTGATGCAAAGTCGATCCCGTCCGCCTCAAAATCTATTTGGGGAAACGAAAGCACGTCGGTCGGTGCGTCGATATTTCTGTACTCCGCGTTTATCTTTTTTATGCCCTCATTATCCGTGAAGGTCACTGAAATTTCACAAAGCCCGCCGACGCGCTCGCACATCAAGGTTGCTATAACGGCGCGGCGAATGAGCATTTGTAAATTATAATCTACTAAAACCCTTGACTGTCTGTTCTCAAAATATATTTTAGCGTTCATTTTTCTTTTTATCCTTTGCGGCGGCACGCTCCTGGCGCAGTCTTGCCTGCTCCTTTTCGTATTTATCATATGCCACTATTATTTTTTGGACGAGCTTATGGCGCACAACGTCGCGCTCCGTGAAATAGTGCGTTGCAATATCGTCAATGCCCGAAATTATCTTGATCGCCGCGGCAAGACCGCTTTTTTGACCGTCCGGAAGGTCGGTCTGCGTCAAATCTCCCGTTATAACTGCCTTTGAGTTGTTTCCAAGACGGGTGAGAAACATTTTCATCTGCTCGGGTGTCGCATTTTGAGCCTCGTCAAAGATGATAAACGAATCATCGAGCGTGCGTCCTCGCATATATGCCAGCGGAGCTATTTCTATCGTTTGCTTTTCGAGATTGTGCTGATAATTATCTGCCCCCATAAACTCAAAAAGCGCATCGTAAAGCGGACGGAGATATGGGTCTATCTTGCTTTGCAGATCGCCCGGCAAAAATCCCAGCTTCTCCCCTGCCTCGATTGCCGGCCGCGTCAAAATTATCCTTGACACCTGCTTGTCCCGCAGGGCTTTGACCGCCATCGCAACAGCGAGGAAGGTCTTGCCCGTTCCGGCAGGACCAACGCCGAAAACGACCGTGTTTTTGCGTATTGTATCAACGTAGAGCTTCTGCCCGACGGTTCTTGCCTTTATCGGGCGGCCGCGAGATGTGATGCATATACAGTCGTCACCGAACGATGAAAGCTCATCTGCCTTGCCGTCAATAACCATATCTATTACATATTTGACAGTCTGCTCTGTCAACACCTCGCTGTATGCGGACATCTCCGCAAGCGAGGTAAGAGCCTGCGCCGCCTCGGCGACCGCTTCTGCATCCTCGCCCGATACCGAGATCCCCTCGGCGTTGTTCGAAACGAGCACCCGCCATTCCTTTTCTATCATTCGTGCATTGACATCGTAGCTTCCGAATATCTTTGCAACGGTTTCGGCATTGTCAAGCGTTATAAATCTGCGCTCCATCAATAACTCCCTTTAAATTCTATAATTTTAGCGATATTTTCAAGACAGGTCAGCTCCGATACGATGATACACGCGTTATCCGTAAAAAACACGGTGTCGTTTCTTTTAAGTATCTGTTCTGCGCCGAGCGCGGCGATCTTTTTTTCAAGCTCCGAGGCAGCGAGAGCCTTTGCCTCGTCCCGAGTTCTTTTTGAAACAACTGTTTTATACTCCACATATATATCGCTCTGCCGTTCAAGCGGCAATGAGCTGCCTAAAAAATCGAATTTTTCCCCTTCTACTATTTTATCACATGTTGACCCCAAATTTCCATAGTTTCTCGAAACTTTTATCGAATTTCCGAAAAAAATTATATAATTTTCTCGAAATACGCGTCCCGTTTCGACTTTTTCCTCATATTCAAACGGAATTTCCACGGTTACGGTTCGAAAAGTGCGAGCGATCACCCTCCCCGATGCGTGTGTCAAATGCAGTCCCGGGGTCTTTTCTCCGTATGCTCCGCTGATGAGCAGCTCTCCTGCGCGTACGATGTCACCGACCTCGACTACACGCAGTCCGCTGTACGTTATCATCTCAACGATCTCACCGTCATATGACGCAACGACGTTTGACGGCAGGCTCGGCTCTTTTTTCGGCGGAGTTTTCTTTTCCTCTACCTCGACATATGCAACAGTGCCCTTCATATTGACCGAGATCCAGCCGATATTCTCAGAATTGCGCAAAAACAGATTCTCAACGGCGTCGGCGGAAAAAGCGCGAAGATCCGTTCCGCGAGCAAATCCGCATTCGGCAAGTCCCGCTTCGACCGCCGCCGCGTCAAAGCCTTCATATCCCGAAATGCGTATATCCCAAACGTAATTTTGCGAGATCGCGATGAGCGCGGCGGCAAACACCGTTCCGATGACAAGTCCGCCGCGCGAAAAAAAGCGAGCAATATAACGTGGCGCGCCCGAAAGCTCGCCGAGCTCGGCGAGCACGCCGTATTCACGGCAACGCGCGGCTATACGCCGCGCGACCGCGGGCGCGCCAACTACATATGTTTTACCGTCGAACGAGCCCATTTTGTAATAAGAAAATCTGTATTTCATACAGATATTAAGCAAGGTCGCACCGTGCTCGGCGTCAACTGACACTCGGCGCGAGCCGAAGATCAAAGCAAACAATTTCATTTTCAGTCCTCAAATTCCATTATATTGACACGGCCGCTTATCAACACCTCACCGCCCGTGTAACTGTCGCAGGTAAGGTCCTTTCCTCCGATGGAGAGCTTTGAATCCCGAAGGCGCAGGCGGATAAGGCTCGGCGAATAATCAATTATTCCGCGGCAGCCGCCCACGGCAAGACTGCTTCGTCCGCGAAGCTCAAGACGACAGCCACCGAGTATTATCTCCGGCTGAATATCATATTTTTCGCTGATTTTTGCGGCAAAAGAGCCGGTCTTTCTCTTTTTTGTCATACTGCACTCCGAAAAAAGATATATTTTAATAAAATTTATGATAACGGGAGAAAAACAATGACCGAGGCAGAAAAGAAAAGGAAAAACGCCCCGTGGGGACGCGCGTTTCTTGCGCTTGCTTTCTTTTTCCTCACGGGTCTTTTTATAAAAAATTCCGGGCTTGCCACAGAATATGTCCGCTCGGCTCTGACTCTTTGCGTTCATACCGTTATCCCTTCTGTTTTTCCGTCTGCTGTGATCGCGGGAATATTTATAGCACTCGGAGGCGGCGAATTCATCTCACATCTGTGTGCGCGCCCGATGAGATCGCTTTTCGGGCTTTCGGGGGCGGGGGCGACCGTTCTTTTGTTCGGCTGGTTTTGCGGATTCCCTGTGGGCGCCGTTACCGGTGCGGCGCTCGTTCGGCGCGGTGAGCTTTCCGAAGACGAGCTTTCCCGTTTGATGGTCTTCTCAAATCTTCCGAGCCCGGCATTCGTTATTTCCGCAGTTGGCGAAGGAATGCTAGGCGACCGCCGAACGGGTATCGTTCTTTACCTTATTTTGCTTTCCATATCGTTTTTAACGGGCATTATTATGCGCTTTTTTTCAAAAAGTCAAGAAAAATTCGAGCCCAAATCGGAAATGCGCCGTGGGCTTGCCGGTGCCGTTGCGTCATCGGTCTCCTCGGCCGCATTTTCAATGCTTTCGCTCTGTGCCTCCGTTGTTTTCTTTTCGGTGCTTGCAAAAACGCTTTTATCCGTCATCGGTCCCTTTTCATCTGATCTTTTGGTTGCCGCCATCGGTTGTGTTTTCGAGATCTCCGGCGGCTGTGCATCTGCTGCGGCGCTTGGCGGAAAGTGTGCCGCCGCGCTCTGTGCTTTTGCGCTCGGCTGGTCCGGCTTCGGGGTTCATTTTCAGATAATTTCAGCGGCGGAATACATGAAAAAGCTGCCCATTTATTTTTTCGTTAAATTTATCGTCGGCATAATTGCCGCAGCTGCCGCCGTCGTCACTATATGACTTTTTACGACATATAATGATAATGAGATCTTTCTCTCTGGAAAGGAGGTACTCATTATGGACGAATGTACGGCGGCTCTCGCTTCCCTTACCTTTGCTATCAAAGCTCAGCACGCACTCGCCGATGCCGGAATCTCGGCAAAAGTGACAAAGCTCCCGCCCGATGTGGCAAAGCGCGGCTGTGAATACGGGATCTCTTACCCCTGCGAAAAGCAAAGCGAGGTCAAAGCAAATCTTCGTGCAAACGGGATCGGCGTTCGCCGCTTTTTGAAGGGGGGCGGCGAAATCATTTGATATATCTTGATAATGCCGCGACCACATATCCAAAGCCAAAAAGCGTTTATGATAAAACGCTCGAGCATATGAAGCTTCGCGGCGGAAACCCCGGTCGCGGCTCTCACGCGCTTTCTCTTGCCGCAGCCGAAACGGTTTACGATTGCAGGCACGAGATCGCTTCACTTTTCGGGATCGACAGTCCCGAATCCGTGATCTTTACACTTAATACGACCCATGCGCTCAACACGGTCATAAAAGGGGTGCTTCGGCGCGGGGATCATGTTCTGATCTCCGATCTTGAGCACAATTCGGTTTACAGACCCATATACCGCCTCGCGCAAGAGGGTTTTATAAAATATTCCGTTTTTCATTCCTTTGCAGGCAAAGAGCATACGGACGCCGATATAATTTCGGACATTCTCTCACATCTGACGCTTCGTACTCGGCTCATAGTTTGCACGCACGCATCAAATATTTGCTCTGCCACGCTCCCGATAAAAAAGATCGGCGAGCTTTGTCGCCATCGCGGCATATTTTTCTGCGTTGATGCGGCACAGTCCGCAGGTCATATGCCGATAAACCTGCCTGACAGCGGCATTGATGCACTTTGTGCGCCCGGTCACAAGGGGCTTTACGGCCCGCAAGGATCGGGCATCATGATACTCGGTAAGGATATTCAACTCTCAACCCTGACCGAAGGCGGAAACGGCATAAATTCGCTTGAAGGGCTTATGCCCGAGGTCACACCCGAGCGATACGAGGCAGGCACGCTCCCTGCTCCCGCAATATCCGGCCTTCTGGCAGGCGTGCGTGAGATAAGATCGCTCACTCCCGACAGAATACACACTCATGAATGTGAGCTTTTCCGCTATGCGCGCGATCGCCTGTCGGACATCGGTGCTACCGTTTACGCGCCCGAATGTGAGGGCTCTGTCATTCTTTTCGGACTTGACGGTGTGAGCGCAGACGTGCTCGGCGAGCATCTCAACTCCTGCGGCATTTGCGTTCGCAGCGGCTATCATTGCGCCGCGCTCGCACACAGAGCGCTCGGCACGCCGCCCGGCGGTGCGGTTCGTGCGAGCTTTGGAATATATAATACGAAAAAGGATATTGACGCACTTGTTGACGTAACAGAAAAAGCTCTGCGCTGATGCGCAGAGCTTTTTATTTATTTATCTTTTCCAAACCACTTTTTCTTCGGCTCGCGGTCGCTTTCCGGATATTCAGCCACCATGAGCTTTGTAAAATGAATGTTTTTTATACCTAGCCAATAAGCAAGACCTGCCGTTATTACCGACGGTATTATTATGACAAAATATGACCACCAAAATTCATATATCGGCACGCCGCCTATCTCTATCCCTCTCAAAAAGCCCTGATACATTCCCACAAAGAAAAACGCAATTCTCCGAACTATCGATGCATCATACTGCGTGAACATACATATAACGGTGTATATTATCGCTATTATAAAATTCGGTATGTTGGCAACGAGCGCCATCAAAAAGCCGATATACGGTCTTCTCTTTATCTTTCCGTAATCGATCGCTATCTTATCCTTTGCGCCGATCTCCCACGTCATTATATATATAAGAAACAAATACATCAAAACCGAAAAGGTGGACGCAAGTATCAAAAGCACTCTGTTCTTCTCTCCGGATGCCGCCAGCGACAACACCATTCCAAGCAGGCTTACGGCAAACTGATTTACAAACATTTTAACCGAGCCGTATCCGTACCGTGCGAAAAAATTTCTCATATATGTTCCCTTCCTGTTGATTTTTTTTGCTTTTTATATTATAATATAAAATAGGTTAATTTTGCAACAATAAAATTTAAAAATTTACATTTTGGAGATTATTTTGTCCGATATTATCAATCTTTCCGAATTTCCGCCTCTTGTGCGTGATTTCGCCAATTACAAATCAGGCATTCAGGGCTGCTCACCAAAAACCGTAAATGAATATTTGCTCGATCTGCGCACGTTTTTGCGTTTTCTTATCGCAAAAGACAAAAAGATCTCCCCGGATTCAGAGGAATTCCTCGAAATCGACATTTCGGGGGCAGATCTTCCGTTTTTCGCCTCTATCCGTGCCGAGAACATATACGAATTTTTGATGTATACGGGAAACGTTCGCAAAAACATGTGGGCGGCGAAAGCAAGAAAGCTGTCGGCGATCAAGGGCTTTTACAAATATCTCACCTTGAAGCGTTGCCTTATCGAAGAAAATCCTGCGGCAAACATTGAATCGCCAAAGGCTAAAAAGTCGTTGCCGAAATTTCTCACACTTGAGGAAAGCCTGCATTTGCTCGATACTGTGCGATCTGACACTCGCTCACGGAATAATGTTCGCGATTATACCATAATCACCTTGTTTTTGAACTGCGGTATGCGTGTTTCAGAGCTTGTAGGGATAAATCTTACCGATCTCGATTCGTCCCTGCGCTCGCTTCGCGTGGTCGGTAAGGGCAACAAGGAGCGCATCATTTACTTAAACGATGCCTGCCGCGCCGCGATCGAGGAATATCTTTCCATTCGCCTCGGCGAAAAGCATAAGACCCTTTCGCAAAAGGCTCTGTTTCTCTCGGAGCAGAACAACCGCATGGGGGTCAAATCCGTTCAGTGGACTGTCTATAAATACCTTGATATGGCGGGATTCGGCTCGCGCCACCTCTCGGTCCACAAGCTGCGCCACACGGCGGCAACACTTATGTATCAATCGGGGGCTGTTGATGTTCGTGTACTTAAAGACATTCTCGGTCACGAGCAGCTCAATACCACCCAAATTTACACTCATGTTTCAAACAAAAATATGGAGGACGCCATGCAAATGAATCCTCTTTCAAAAATAAAGCCTAATGGAGACTAAAATGGATCTTAAAGATTTCAGCCTGCTTTACCCCGATTTTGAAACGCAAAAGCGACATATGTCGGGCGAAGCAGTACCTAACATTGATACTTTTGAGCTTGAGGAGCTTGGGCTTGTCGAAATATTCGACATGAAAAACCGCGAGCTTTGCGAGTTTTTGACGATGGATAAAAAATCAATGGAATACAGGCTTGAAACATTCTCCGATATGCTTGAATGTCCCGAGATCGCTGTAACGCTCAATAAGCTTGTGCCGATACTCAGCGATATTATGGAGCTTCGCCGCCTCGACCTCGATGCCGGCGATGCAACCGCATATCTTTCAAGCATCACCGAGATCGAGCTTTATATTTCGAGCATCGATACGCTTTATCGCGGACTTTCGGAGGCAAGGGACAAAATACGCGGTCGAGCGCTGACTGCTCTTTGCGAATACGTTTCATCTCTCGTTGAAAGCGACTACTACCGAGAGCTTAATGCAAAGCTCCGTGAGCTGACCTGTCGCGTGCGCGAGATCAAGAGCGTGACGATCGGCGTTAATCTCGATGCTCAGCTCCGCCCTGCCGAGGCAGGCGTGCTTTCCATCAATTCCGAGCAGTTCCGTTCGGGTGATATGCTCGAAAAAATACTTCGCCTGAATTTCAAGGACGATGAATACACCTGCATCGCTCAGCTCGTGCCTTTTGGCAAAAAGCAAAGTGAGAATGAAAAGACCGCGCTTTCGCTTGCATTTAATTCCGCGATCGGTGATGTCTACAAATCCTCTCTGCGTTCTTGGAAAAAGATAGTTCAGACCTATGTGCTCGAAAACACCGAGTTTCTTTTAAATCTCATGCCCGAGATCGAATTTTTCGTCAAGGGTGCGGAGCTTCTCTCAAAGCTCAGTAACCGCGGTTGTAAGCTCTGCCGCCCCGAGATATTTCCCGCCGAGGAGTGCGCATATTCGGCAATAGGCCTTTATAATCCTGCCGTTGCGCTTAAAAGCGACGGCGAGATAATCACAAACGATCTCGTTTTCGACGAAAATGCAACAATATATGTCCTGACAGGTCCGAACCGCGGCGGAAAATCCGTTATCACCTGCGCTTGCGGACTTTCGCAGGTCATGGCTCAGCTCGGCATGTTCGTTTGCGCGGATTCTATTACCCTCTCCCCCGTTGATGCTATATTCACGCATTTCCCGACGGGTGCTGAGGACACGATCGACAAGGGTCGTCTGGGTGAGGAATGTGATCGCCTCCGCGATATTTTTGAGTGCATTACTCCCTACTCCCTCATTCTTCTCGACGAATCGTTCTCGTCGACCGGTGCGTTTGAGGCGTCATATATTGCCGACGAGGTGCTCCGCGCGATAAGCTATATGAAATGCCGCTGCATTTTCTCAACGCATCTTCATCAGCTCGTGGCAGAGCTTGAAGCTATCAATGCCGATGCCGAGAAAAACGGATATGCCTTGATCGACACGCTCGTTGCGGGCATTGAGACCGGCCAGAGATCTTTTAAGATCCACCGCCAAAAGCCCGACGGAAAAAGCTATGCCCGCGATATCGCTATCAAATACGGTATCTCGTACGATAATATCATAAATAATTTTAATGAAAGGAGAAATAAAAATGGATAAGCTTCTTACCTTGCTTGAAAACGATGCGACCCTTACCGCAGAGCAGCTCTCCGTTATGCTCTCAAAAGAGGTCGGTGAAATAAAGGAAATAATAGAAAAATACGAAAACGAGGGGGTGCTCCTCGGATACAAGGCACTCGTTGACTGGGATAAGACCGATCGAGAGTATGTTTCGGCGCTCATTGAGGTCAAGATCCAGCCTCAGCGCGATTTCGGCTTTGACAGGGTTGCCGAAAAGATATACAATTATCCCGAGGTCACGAGCCTTATGCTCATGTCAGGCGGCTTTGATCTCGCCGTTATGATCGAGGGCAAAACAATGCGCGAGGTCGCATCTTTCGTTGCCCAAAAGCTTTCTCCCATTGAATTTGTCACAGCAACTTCAACTCATTTCGTTCTCAAAAAATATAAAGATAAGGGTGTTATATACAAAGCTCCCGAGGTTGATGAAAGAGGTTACGGCGGTTTATGATTGACTATTCCTCGCTTCTTTCCCCAACCCTTTCGGGGCTTGCTCCGTCCGGTATCCGAAAGTTTTTCGATCTGCTCGAAAACATGCATGACGTAACTGCTCTCACCGTCGGTCAGCCCGACTTCGTTACCCCTTGGCATATTCGCGAGGCGGGTATTCGGTCGCTTGAGGGCGGAAAACTTATTACACATCAAACTCCGGCACGTTTGAGTTGCGCCGCGCGATATCCGATTATCTTGTGCGCCGCTTTAATATGCCTAAATATAACCCCAACAATGAAGTTATCGTAACTGTCGGCGGCAGTGAAGCTATCGACATGGCTATGCGCACCGTGCTGTGCCCCGGCGATGAGGTCATTATCCCAAATCCCGCTTTCGTTTGCTATGAACCGCTTGCGAAAATGACGGGAGCAACACCTGTTATCCTTGAAACCCGTGTAGAAGATAATTTCAAGCTCACGCCCGATGCGCTGAAAAAAGCAATTACGCCCAGAACAAAAATGCTCGTTCTTCCGTTTCCGAACAACCCGACCGGTGCTGTAATGACGGAAAGCGAGCTGCGCGAGATAGCGGACATCGTTCGCGATACTAATATTTTCGTGCTTTCCGATGAGATATACGCCGAGCTGACTTTCGGCCGCCGCCACGTTTCTATCACGAGCATTGAGGGAATGTACGAGCGCACGATCCTCGTCAGCGGATTTTCAAAGGCATATGCTATGACAGGTTGGCGTCTTGGATATCTTTGCGCTCCGGAACCTATCGCAAAGCAGATACTAAAGCTCCATCAGTACGCCATTATGTGCGCGCCCACGGTTTCCCAATTTGCGGCTATCGAGGCTATGGACAACGGCGATGAGGACGTGCAGATGATGGTTGAGGAATACGACCGCAGAAGAAGATATATTCACAACGGCTTGAATACCATCGGTATTCCGACCTTTGAGCCTGAGGGCGCTTTCTATATTTGGCCCGATATACGTTCATTCGGCCTCTCCTCGGAGGAATTTTGCAATCGCTTGCTCTATGAGCACAAATGCGCAATAGTCCCCGGAAACGCCTTTGGCGAGTGCGGCGAGGGCTTCGCCAGAATTTCTTATGCTTATTCCGTCAAGCACATTACCAACGCGCTTGAAAAAATGGAAGCGTTTGTGAAAACGCTTAAATAAAAAAAGCAGGCTTTGCCTGCTTTTTTTATTCTTTTTCTTTGAGTGCGAGCCTCACTGTATATTCCTTGCCGTCGCGAAGATATTTAACCTCGACTATATCGCTCGCCTTTTTCGTGCCGAGGATACCGACAACGGTATCGTACGGATCGTTCAACGCGTCGTTTTTAAGCTCCTTGCCGTCAAACGCCGTCACTATATCGTACATTTTGAGCTTGCCCTCTGCGTCCGAGCCCTCAACCGTTCCGAGGATCATAAATCCGCTTTTTTCGGCATGACAAACGTAGCGGCTCTCCTCTTCGGTGAGATCATATCTCGCATAAAAGGTGTTCCCTTTGATATAATAGCCCGATTCATCAAGATAAACTCGAGTTGCGCCGCGATCCTTGATAAAATAGTAAGCATCTGCCTCAACGCTGACACCGGTGACGCCGAGCTGAGGCTTTGCCATATCGTTATCTATCGCATCAAAGAAGAAATCCTTATGCTCGCTTATCGGAATAGCAAAATTAATGCCCTCATATCCGTCCTTCAGCTTTTGCGTTATGATGCCGATAACCTCGCCGCTTTCGTTGATCAAGGGTCCGCCCGAGTTGCCGCGGTTTACGGGCACATCGATCTGTATCATTGAGGTAACTCCGCCATCGTACGTAACAGTATCACGGTCAAGATGGGAAACGTGGCCAACCGATACCGTCCACGCAAGATCCGTGCTGTAAGGAGTTCCGATCGCAACAACTCGATCGCCCGTGCGGACATCTTTATAATCTCCTATTTTTGCCGCCTTGAATTTTTCACCCTCATCGGGATTTGTGCGTAAAAGCGCAATATCGTTCTTTGTATCCTCTGCTATTACCTTCGCACTGTATTCTTTGCCGTTGTAATTTATCACCGTTATGCTTTCCGCTTCGTTGACAACGTGGCTGTTTGTTGCGATATATCCGTTTTCGGTCAGAATTATTCCCGTGCCGACACCGTATTTGGTCTCGCCGTCCTCGATCTTTTTGACCTCTATTGCAACGGTGTAAGGAGAGCACGCCTCCGCAATATCGGCAACAGAAGCACTGTTCAACTCCGAAACGACCTCATCATCGTCATTTGACAGCACAAAAGCAAGAGTTCCGACAGTTGCTATAAGTGCGATCGCCAAAACGGCGCATATGATCGACAGGAAAATGACAGGAGAAAATTTCGGTTTTTGCTTTTCGGGCTCGCATTTTTTCTCGTCGCTCCAGCTATAAACGTATTCGGTATCGATCTTTTCCGCAGCTTCTTCAACCGCGGGACATTCTTTAATTTCCTCGGGCTCTGTGTTTTCTTCGCCTATTATATCCTTGTTTTCTTCCATTATAACTGTTCCTTTACAGATCTTACTACTATTATAGTATTAGCCAAAAAAGCGGCAAATGCCGCTTTTATGCAAGAAGTTCAAATTTGTAACCTACTCCCCAAACGGTTTTGAGTATCCACTTGTCCGAAACGCCCTCAAGCTTCTCGCGCAAGCGCTTGACGTGAACGTCAACCGTTCTCGAGTCACCGAGGTAATCAAAGCCCCACACCTTGTCAAGCAGCTGATCGCGAGTAAAAACTCGGTTGCAGTTCGAGGCAAGGAAATAAAGCAGTTCAAGCTCCTTCGGCGGAATATCAACAGATCTTCCGTTGAGCTTCAACTCATATTTTTGAAGACTTATCTCAATATTTTCGTATTTTATTACCTCTTCGTCGTTCTGACTTCCGTGCGCCTGATAGCGGCGGAGCACAGCCTTTACGCGTGCCGAAAGCTCCTTTGTATCAAAAGGTTTGACAACGAAATCGTCTGCCCCCAGCTCAAGTCCGAGCACCTTGTCAAAAACATCGCTCTTCGCGGTGATCATTATTATCGGCTTTGAGGACATCTCGCGTATCTCGCGACAGACCTGCCAGCCGTCCTTTTTGGGGAGCATTATATCAAGCAAAACGATGTCCGGCTCGTATGCCTTAAATGCACTGATGCCCTCCAGCCCGTCATTAACGGTTTTAACCTCGTATCCCTCGTTTTCGAAATACGTTTTGAGCATATCGCAAATATTAACATCTCCGTCTATGATGAGAATTTTTGTATCAAGCACTTTAAACCTCCAAAGATATCACATATTGTAATTTTAATGCACATATGGGAATTTTTTGTGATGTAAATATGAAAATTAATTCACACAGTATTATACCACGAAATATCGGATTTGAAAAGAGGTTTTTTGATTTTTTGTGAACAAATTTGAAAATTCGGTCAAAATTACTTCAAAATTCACCGGAAGTCTTGAAAATGTATTTAAAATGTAATATAATTACATTGTATGCGAATTTTGAAAGGATATAAATATGAAACTTGGTATTGTAGGACTTCCGAATGTAGGTAAATCAACGCTTTTTAATGCTCTGACCAATGCGGGGGCAGAATCCGCCAACTACCCTTTTTGCACAATTGAGCCGAATGTCGGCGTTGTGACCGTTCCCGACAGCCGTCTTGATGTGCTTGCAAAGATGTACGATCCAAAAAAGTACACGCCCGCGATCATTCAGTTCGTTGATATTGCGGGGCTTGTCAAGGGTGCATCTCAGGGTGAGGGGCTCGGAAATAAATTTCTCTCCAACATTCGTGAATGTGACGCGATCGTTCACGTCGTTCGTTGCTTTGAGGACGACAACATAATTCACGTCGACGGTTCGGTCGACCCTATGCGAGATCTTGAAACCATCAATATGGAGCTTATTTTCTCCGACATGGAGATGGTTGAGCGACGTATCGACAGAACAAAAAAGGCAATGAAGGGCGATAAGACCCTTGCCTCCGAGCTTGCGCTTTTTGAGCGCATATACAAAACTCTTGAGGACGGCAAATGCGTTCGCACGATGGACTTTACCGAGGACGAGCTTGCAGCGCTTTTCGATACTCCTCTGCTCACGATGAAGCCCGTTATTTATGTTGCAAATGTCAGCGAGGACGATGCCTCGGGCGAGCCGACGGGCAATCCCGCTTATATGGCACTCAAGGCTTTCGCCGAAACTGAAAAGAGCGGCGTTATCGCCGTTTGTGCAGGCATTGAGGCAGAGATCGCCGAACTTGAGGGTGAGGAAAAGCAGATGTTCCTTGAGGATATGGGCATTGAGGAAAGCGGCCTTGACAAGCTGATAAAGGCAAGCTATTCTCTGCTCGGTCTTATAAGCTATCTCACAGCAGGCCCCGAGGAGGTCCGCGCTTGGACCATAACCAAGGGCACAAAAGCACCGCAAGCGGCAGGAAAGATACACTCAGACTTTGAGCGCGGATTTATCCGTGCCGAGATCGTTGCTTTTGACGATCTGGTTGCCTGCGGCTCTATGACCGCGGCAAAGGAAAAGGGTCTTGTTCGCAGCGAAGGCAAGGAATATGTTATGAAGGACGGAGATATCACTCTGTTTAGGTTCAACGTATGAGAATGAGAAGAAAGAAGCACGGTGCTGAGCGCATTGCCGCTTGCTCCGAGCTGCTTATAGAAAAGGGTGAGCGCGTTATTGATGCGTTCCCCGACAAAGATAAGCCGCTTTGCCTTGAGATCGGCTGCGGCAAGGGGGGATTTGCATGCGGTGTTGCCGCGGCGCACCCCGAGATCAATCTTGTTGCGCTTGAGCGCGTTGCCGATGTTGCGTGTCTCGCGCTTGAAAAGGCAAAGTCCCGCGCCGATGAACGCCCCGACAATCTGCGCTTTATGATCGCAGATGCGCGTGAGCTTACAGAGCTTTTTGAGGAGCACACGATCGACCGCATTTATCTTAATTTCAGCGATCCGTGGCCAAAAAAAGGCTATGCGAAGCGCCGTCTTACACATGCGGATTTCCTTAAAGCATACAGAAAAATACTCGTTCCCGGCGGTGCGCTCATACAAAAGACGGACAACGAAAATCTTTTCGATTTCTCGCTTGAACAGTTCGAGGCGGAAGGACTGCGCGTTGAATATCTCACGCGCGATCTGCATCATTCCGAGTTCGCCGACGGAAATGTTATGACCGAATACGAAAAGAATTTTTCGTCGCAGGGCATGCCGATATATTCGGCGAAGGTGATCTTCGAATGATTGAAAAAAACGAGATCGGCGGCGTGCTTATCGTCAACAAGCACGCAGGCTGCACATCACACGACATAGTTAACCGAGTGCGCCGTCTTTACGGTACAAAGCGCGTCGGACACACGGGCACGCTCGACCCGATGGCAACGGGGGTTCTCGTTGTGCTTGTAGGCCGTGCGGCAAAGGCTGAAGAATATCTGCAAGCGGGGAAAAAGAGATATCGCGCGACGCTCCGCCTCGGCATTACGACCGACACCGAGGACACAACTGGAAACGTGCTGACGAAAACGGACAGCTTGCCCTCTTGCGATCGAGTTTTTGAGGTCTGCCGCGAATTTGTCGGTAAGATCGAGCAGATACCGCCCATGTACAGCGCTCTAAAGGTCGGCGGCAAAAAGCTCGTCGATATCGCTCGCTCCGGCGGCGAGATTGAAAGAAAACCGCGCCCAATAGAGATATATTCTCTGACTTGCACACCGACTGACAACAACTCCGAATATATACTCGATGTTTCATGCTCCGGCGGAACATATATTCGCACGCTTTGCGCCGATATCGGTGCACGTCTCGGCTGTGGGGGTGCTATGGCTTCCCTGCTCAGAACCGAGACCTGCGGATTTTCGATCGAGCAAAGCCATACGGTCGAGGAACTGACAGAAATGAGCGAAGAAGATCGCGCAGCACTGCTGATACCGACGGAATCGCTGTTCGCGGAGACTGCGGTCGTTGATCTTCCCGAATTTTTTGAAAAGCTCTGCCGCAGCGGTTGCGAGATCTATCAAAAAAAGATAGGCACGCGCTACGATATCGGCACGCGCGTACGGCTTTACGGCAAGGACGGATTTTTTGCCCTCGGCGAGGTCTTTGAGTACGAAAACGGTACGGCGATAAAAGCCATTAAAACTTTCATAATATAAAAAAGGACGGCGGCGCCGTCCTTTTTTTATATCAATTCGCTCCGTAAAAATTCCACAATCTTCTTTTCCTCACGGGAGATCTTTACTTGTGAGAGGCCAAGCTCTCGCGCGGTCTCGGCTTGCGTGAGTTCGCGGAAATATCGCAAAAGAACTATCTTTTTGCGCATCTGCGGCAGCTTGCCGATCGCCTGCGCCAGTGCAACGCGGTCACGAACGCGCTCGATCTCGTTATCCGGATCGGCGATTCTGCTTTCAAGGCTCATGCCCTCCCCCTCTCCGACAGTCTCCGATAGAGAGGACACGGGTGTTACTGCGTCTATCGCCATCGCCGCTTCCTCGGAGGTGATGCCGCAAATTTTGGAGAGCTCTATGATGCCGGGCTCGCGCCCCTCCTCATTCATAATGCGAGTTCTTGCGGCGAGCAGCTCAGCCCCCAGCTTTTTTTGCGCTCGCCCAACTTTTATAAGTCCGTCATCACGCAATGTTCTGCGTATTTCTCCCATTATCATGGGAACGGCGTAGGTTGAAAAAGCGAAGCCCCGTTCTGCATCAAAGCTCCTCACCGCCTTGACAAGACCGATAGTGCCTATCTGTATCAGATCCTCAAGCTCTGTGCCACGTCCGCAAAAACGCTGTGCGATCGATCTGACAAGCCCTATATTGAGCTCAACGAGCTCTTCCTCGGCTTCCGTATCTCCTTCTTGCGCGCGCAGCACAAGCTCTGCGTTTTGACTGTATTTGTCCGTTTCGGTCATTCTTTTCTCCCGAGCTTTTTTATAAGCGTGACCGTTGTGCCCACGCCCGTCTTCGAGCGCACGCGCACCCCGTCCGTAAAGCTTTCCATGACGGTAAAGCCCATTCCGGAGCGTTCGCCTGCCGCGTCCGTTGTGAAAAGAGGCTCTCGAGCCGCCTTTACGTCGGGTATACCGCAGCCGCGGTCGCGTATCTCTATTTTGACGGTGTCGTCGCGGTAAAGGGTCACGGTTATGTAGATAAGCCCCGAGGTTTCGCGGTACGCGTGGACTATGCAATTGGTTACTGCTTCCGAGACCGCGCATTTTATATCGGCGATATCAACGGCATCGGGGTCAAGCTGTGAGCAAAACGCCGCGACCGCCGCGCGCGCCATGCCCTCATTTGCCGAAAACGACGGCAAGCACAGCTTCATCTTGTTCTTTATTTTTTCATCGGTAAATACGTTTCTCATTTCTTTTTCCTTTCGGTTTTAATTATTCTTTCCATGCCTGCAAGTGAGAGTATTTTTGACACGCGAGGGCTTGGGTCGACCATAACGAGCTCGCCGCCGAGCTTTTTGGCGAGCGAAAAGCGCCCCATTATAAATCCTATCCCCGAGCTGTCCATAAATTCGATCGAAGAAAGCTCGATCGCCACTATCTTGGGGCGCAGACGGTATATAAGCGCGTCCGCTTCCTCTCGAAGCGAAAGCGCGCTGTGGTGGTCGATCTCTCCCGAAAGACTTAAATTCAATCTTTCGCCGTCCACAGTATAATTCAGCTTTGCCGTGGTTTTTATCATTTTTTTCGTCCTTCCTTTTTGTTTTATTTGATTATATAACATTGCCTTTGCAAAATCCGTCGCAATATGGGGGCAAAAAATAAAAGAATAAAAAAACAAGCAATTCAAAAGACGAAAAGTCTTAAAAATTGCTTGTTTTTCTTTAAAGAGGTGCAAAAAAGCACAAATTTATTTATCTTTTATTTTCGGAAAGCAGTATATCCCGTTCGCAAAACGGCTCGTGCCGACCTGCTATCAGTTGATAATTTTCATGCCCCTTGCCGGCGAGAAGAACTATATCTCCGGGCTCGGTGACCGACATTGCATATTCGATCGCTTTTTTGCGATCGGTGATCGCCACGTATTTTTCCTTGTCCTTATACTGTTCCGCGATCTCGGCTATTATATTTTCCGGCGGTTCGTTATCGGGATTGTCCGATGTCAAAATTGAGAGGTCGGCAAGCTCTGCGGCGACCGAGCCAAGCTCCGCGCGGCGGCCGAACGTGCGTCCTCCTACTGAGCCGAAAAGGCAAACAAGTCGGCGCGGCCGATATTTGCGCAGAACCGTGAGTGCGGAGCGCAAGCTGTTACCGTTATGGGCATAATCTATTATGTAATCAACGCCGTCGATCGAAACAGTCTCAAATCGACCCTTGATCGAGATTTTCGGCAGCTCGCGCGCAAGACTGTCTTGCGGAACCGAAAGCAGCTCACAGACGGCGGCTGCCGCCGTGGCGTTTGACACGCTGAAATCTCCCGGAAAATGTATCAGTGCCTTGATCTTACCCGTCGGGGTTTTCAGATCAAAGGTTGATCCGAGTCCTGATCCATCTCGTATCAAAGCTATATTTTCCGCGCAAAAATCTGCATTTTTTGCGCATGAGAAATACTTTACCGCAGCTCCTGCGTGCCGTGCCGTTTGCGCAAATTCCTCACCTGTCGGGTCGTCCGCGTTTATGAGTGCCGTGCCGTCAAGATGCTCCGAAAACAGCTTCTTTTTGCACATTTTATAGTGCTCCATATCGGGGTGCTCCGCACCGCCTATATGGTCGCGTGAAAAGTTTGTGAATACGCAAACGTCAAATACGAGTCCGCGAATACGCTCCATATAAAGCGCTTGAGAGGACACCTCAAGCACGGCGGCACTGACGCCGCACTTGACCATTCTTGCAAGATAATCGTATATATCGCAGCCCTCAGGCGTTGTGTTGACCGTATCAAAATGAAAGCCCGCAAAATCCACTCCGTTTGAGCCGATATATCCCGTTTTGATACCGCCGGCATCGAGCATCGCTTTGATCATCAATGCAGTGGTCGTCTTCCCTTTTGTACCCGTTATTCCGATCAGCCTCAATTTTCTCTCCGGGTGACCGAAAAATTCTGCCGCAAGCAGACCGAGTGACGATCGGGTATCCTCGGAATACAGTATTTGCACGTCCTTCGGTAAATTTTCAGGCTCCCGTTCGCAAACGAACGCGCGGCAGCCTCGGTCATATGCCGAGCGTGCGTATCTATGCCCGTCCGACAGCGTGCCGCACACGCACACGAAAAGATCGCCGGGCTTTGCGCGGCGAGAATCGTAGCATATGCCTGTAATCTCGGCATCAAGCAGCGGAACGGCAATATCCGTTTCTGAATTTCTTATAAGATCTGTCAGTTTCATCGTTAAAATTTAAAATCCTCGTGCCACAAAATGCAGCGTTCTGCGAGTGCCTCTCGGTTTTCATCAATAAATATGCGATACTCGGCACTTGCCGCCAAAAGCGGCATTTTATCGGTATTTTTTATTATATCCTCAATGTAAAGCATGAAAAGCTCGGGTGAGTTGATTTTTATACATTTTCTAAACGGTGTCAGCATATCAAAAAATGAAAATCCGGTGTCAAACACGAAAACAGGCACGGAGCAAAGTGAATAAAGCTTTTTTGACAGCCCTCGGTCCGCCCCGAGCAAGATCGGTATCATTCCTTCTCTTTCCATGCGATCACCGCCTTTCCAAGATCAATTATATCATATATTCAAAAAAAAATAAACAGAATATTGAAATATCTGTTAAAATATATTATAATAAAAACACAAATAGACTACCGAGGGCAAAATGAAACGCGAGCTTATATACAGAACTTTTTCAAATATACCTACACTGAAAACAGACCGTCTTGTGCTTCGTAAAATGAAGGTGACCGACACCGACGATATGTTTCAATATGCAAAGCTTCAAAAGACCACGAAATATCTTACATGGCGTCCGCACAAGAATCGCGAATATACCAAAGAATATCTTGAATACCTCACAGGACGTTATAAAACGGGGGACTTTTACGATTGGGCTATCACGCTTGACGGCAAGATGATCGGCACTTGCGGATTTACCCGATTTGAGCCGCAAAACGATCTCGCCGAGATCGGATACGTAGTCAATCCCGAATACTGGGGGCAAGGTGTCGCCACGGAGGCCGCAAAAAAGGTCATTGAGTTTGGATTTCGGGTGCTCGGCGTGCACCGCATCGAGGCAAAATACATGGCGGGCAACACTGCCTCTCGCCGCGTGATGGAAAAGCTCGGAATGAGATATGAGGGCGAATTCACCGACGCTATCAAGGTCTACGGAGAATATAAAACAGTCGGCGTTTACTCGATCATATCAAATATTTTTTGCGGTGAATAATAAAAAATATAAAATCCTCTTGAAATTGAATAAAATATAAGTTATAATATTATTAAAGATATTATCGCGCATTGCGCGGTATGGAGGTTTATTATGCCGGCTATTAACAAAAACGGAAAAACACAGACCTTTGCCGCCTATCACGACGGAAACGACGAAATGAAGGAGATACTCGGAACTGTTTATGCGGCTCTGAGTGAAAAGGGTTATAATCCCGTTAACCAGATCGTCGGTTATCTTCTTTCCGAGGACCCCACCTACATCACAAATCACAAAAATGCGCGCGCGCTGATACGTCACATTGACCGTGACGAGCTTTTGAACGCGCTCGTTCGCAATTACCTCGGAGTTTAAATGCAAAAATTCATAGATCTTCGTTCGGGGCGTGAATTCTCTCCCCGTTCCCCTTCTGTGCTCTGTCTTGGAACGTTTGACGGCGTTCACCTCGGGCACGCGGCGCTTCTCGCCGAAACCGTGCGCCAAAAAGACGCGCTCTCAAAGCTTTACCCCGACATTGTCGGCGGTGCGTGGTGCTTTTCGCAACCGCCCGCCGATTTTCTCTTGCAGGGACACGCCGAGCACATTTTAACGCTTGAAGATAAGCTGCAGCTTTTTTATGAGGCTGGGCTTGATATCGCCGTTGTCGGTGATTTCCCTTCAATGAAGAATATAAAAAAAGACGATTTCGTTAATGATATATTGATCCGCGATTGCCGCTGTGTCAAAAGCATTTGCGGACCCGATTTCCGTTTCGGTCACCGCGCCGAGGGCACGCCCCGCGATCTTTCCCTTCTGGGAAATATCACGGTCGATGCCGTTCTTTATGAAGGTGAGGCCGTTAGCTCAAGCCGCATACGCAGGCTTATTCGAAGCGGAGAGATTGAAAAAGCCAATGCTTTGCTGGGTCGCCCTTATTTTATAACATTACCGATAGAGCACGGAAAGGCTCTTGGAAGAAAGCTCGGCGCACCGACTGCCAATCAGCTGATACCCGAGCACCTTGCCGTTCCGAAGCACGGGGTGTATGTAACCCTTGCAACTGTCGGCGGTACGGCGTATACTGCGGTGACAAATGTCGGAACCAACCCGACGGTCGGCGGCGGTGCCGTAAAAGCGGAGACCCATATAATCGGATTTGACGGCGACATCTACGGCGAAGCCGTGAAGATAGAATTCTTGTCGTTTATAAGACCCGAAAAAAAGTTTTCGGACAAGTCTGATCTTTCAAAAGCTATAAGATCGGATATTGAAGCTGCTCAAAAATATTTTGATATTTAATTCGGAGGACGGAAAATGAGGGCGTTTAAAAAATTTTTAATACGCTTTTTGTCCGTCCTTTTTATTCTTACCGCCATTCCGTTTTTTGCCGGTGCAAATGAGTTGCCGCCGCCGAATGGCGCTGAAACCGTCCTGCTTTACAGTATTGACGGGCAAAAAACGGTATTTTCTAAAAACTCAAAAGCAAACATATCCCCTTCTGCCTTGACGAAGATCGTTTCGGGGCTTATACTTTGCGAGGAGCTTGACGGTCGGCTTGACGAGGAGATAAGGATAAGCTCCGAAATGCTGAAAAATTCCGAGGGGCGCTCCTTCGGACTGAATATCGGCGATGCTCTGACTGTTCGCGATCTTCTCAGGATCGCCGTTTGCGGCTCGTATAACGATGCTTTTTGCGCACTTGCGGTATACTCTGCCGGCAGCTATGATGCTTTCATTTCAAAAATGAACGAAAAGGCGAGGTCTTTGGGCGCAAGTGACAGCTTTTTTGAAAGCCCCACGGGAATCGGCGACGAAAAAATGAACACGACCGCCGAGGATATGCTTATATTCTGTCTTGCCGCTGCCGAAAACAAGCTGTTTATGGACATATCGTCTGCTTACAGCTGCACCGTTACGGTAAACAGATCGGTAAAAAACATCGTAAACCGAAATGCGCTGCACGACATTTACGGAGAATATCGCAACGACCATGCTCTGGGCTTTGCATCGGGCATGACGGATCTTGGCGGCTACTGCCTTGCAACGCTGGGCAGCTACGGCGGTGCTCGATATATCTGCATCATCATGGGCGCTGAGGAAAACCGCGAATATGAGCTTGCTTTATCACTTCTCTTATATGCTTCGGAAAACTATTCGGTTTCAACGCTGAAAAAAGCCGGTGAGGGCGTCGGATCAATACCCGTCACTCTTACAGATCTGCCAACGGAGCTCCCGCTTGTGCTCGGCAAGGACATAAACATACTGCTCGAAGCCAACAGCGAGGACAGCGTTGAAAAAACATATCGGCTCGTGCTTATGCGCGACACTCTCGAAGCCCCCGTTGATAAGGGCGAGGTCGTCGGTTACATGATAGTGCACAGCGGAGGAGAGATCCTTGCGTGCGTACCCGTTATCACGGCAAAAGGGGGCGAAAGAAGCGGTTTTCTCGGTCTTATTGAGGGAATGAAGGCTTTTATCGGCGGTCGGATAGCCATTTCTGCACTCGTTTTCGCCGTAATATTTACGGTCATAGCGATAATCGCTTATTATTCGCACATAAAGAAAAAGCGCCGCACCCCCGTTTATGCGCGCGGCAGATACCGTTAAATTAAATAAATTTTTTAAAATATACTTATAAAATGTGAGGAACAGAAAATGATTTTTGACGAAAAAAATGCAAAAAAGATCCGCCTTGTCGCTTTCGACCTTGACGGCACACTGACACAGCACAAAAGCCCTCTCGGCGCTGAAAATCGTGCCGCACTTGAGGCACTCGCAAAAGATAAAAAGCTGGTTATGGTCGGCGCAGGTCAGTGCGTGAGAATTTTCAAGCAGATGGGCGAATTCCCGATAGATATTATCGGAAACTACGGTATGCAGTTTGCTCCGTACGATTACGAAAAGGGCACGCTCGGTGAGGTCACCAATCTCGCAGTTGACTGCGACCGTGAAAAGACCGAGGCAAGAGTGACAGAGATCCGCGAAAAGTGCGGATACACCGAATTTGCCGGCGATAATGTTGAGTTCCATGCATCGGGCTGCATCACACTTCCGATACTCGGTACGGCAGCCAAGATCGAGGACAAGCTTGCATACGACCCCGACAGAAAGAAACGTCGCGCAAATTACGATTACGTTTGCTCTATGTTCCCCGAATACACAACGTTTGTCGGCGGCTCGTCTTCCTTTGACATTGTGCCGAAGCCCTATGAAAAGGCTCAGGCTCTGCGCGATTACTGCGCAAAATACGGCTACTCGACCGATGAGGTCGTTTTCGTCGGCGACGACTACGGCATCGGCGGTAATGACGAGCCTGTTTTCGTTTCCGAAATTCAATTTTTGCGCATAGACGACTACCGCACGTTCCCTCAGATCGTCGATTGCCTCATAACTAAATGAAGCAAAAATTCAATGTCACGGGCATGACCTGCGCGGCATGCTCGGCGCGCGTTGAAAAATGCGTCGCGGCACTTGACGGAATTGAGTCCGTCAGCGTCAATCTCTTGACGAACTCTATGCAAACGGAATTTTCCGAAGAAAAGCTGAGTGAAACGGAGATAATCGCCGCGGTTGAAAAGGCCGGATACGGCGCTTCGATCGCAGAAAAAGAAGGAAAAAGGTCAAAAGAAAAAAAGCCCGAAATATCCGATAGCTTTTCGGTCAAAGCGCGGCTCATCGTTTCGTTTGCATTTATGCTGCCGCTTATGTATGTCTCGATGGGACATATGATCGGGCTTCCCTTGCCTTCGTTTTTGGCGGGACACTCAAATGCCGTCAGCTTTGCTTTCACTCAGCTTTTGCTTTCCTTGCCCGTGATACTTGTCAATTTTAAATTCTTCAAAAACGGCTTCGCTTCCCTTTTCCGCGGCGCACCCAACATGGATACGCTGATAGCCGTCGGCTCTTCCGCTTCAATGCTTTACGGCATTTTCGCCATTTACAGAATGAGCTACGGTCTTGGGATCGGAGATATGGCTCTTGTTGCAAGCTATCATGAAAATCTCTATTTTGAGTCCGCCGTGATGATACTTGCACTTATAACTCTTGGCAAATTTCTTGAGGATAGAAGCAAGAAAAAGACGGGCGCGGCACTTTCTGCCCTGATAGATATGTCCCCGAAAACGGCGACTGTCATTCGAGGGGACAAGGAGATCGAGATCGCAGCTGACGGTGTACTTGTCGGCGATACCGTTCTCATTCGCCCCGGTTCGGCTGTACCCGTTGACGGTACGGTTATCGAGGGTTACACCGATATCGACGAATCGGCGATCACGGGCGAAAGCCTGCCCGTTCACAAGGCAATCGGCGACAGTGTTACCGGTGCAACTATAAACAAAACGGGATTTATTAAGATCCTCGCTACGCGAGTGGGTGATGACACCGCTTTTGCAAAGATAATTCGCCTCGTTGAGGACGCAAATGCAACAAAAGCGCCGATATCTCGGCTTGCGGACAAGATCGCCGGAATTTTCGTGCCGACGGTCATGGGGATAGCGTTTGTTACCTTTATTATCTGGTTCTCTCTCGGCTCGGGATTTGAATTTGCACTTACGAGCGCCGTCAGCGTGCTCGTTATCTCCTGCCCCTGCGCGCTCGGGCTTGCAACTCCCGTGGCAATCATGGCGGGCACAGGCAAGGGCGCGGAACACGGCATTTTGATAAAATCCGGAGAAGCTCTTGAACGCGCACGCGACGTTGACACCGTGGTGCTTGACAAAACAGGCACAATAACCGAGGGGCGACCCGAGGTGACGGATATCATTCCTTTCGAATGTGAAAAAAGCGAGCTGCTTTCGATTGCTTTGACGGTTGAAAAAAAGAGCGAGCACCCTATTGCACACGCTATATTGGAATATGCCGCCAAAGAAAAAGAGCTTCAATGCAAAGATTTCGCCGCTATACCGGGGCGCGGAGTTTCCGCAGTTATTGACGGAGATATTTGCCTCGGAGGTGCAAAAAAGCTGCTCGAAGAAAACGGTATTTCGACTGCCGAATTTGACCCGCAGCTCGCCTCTCTTGCAAATGCGGGCAAAACGCCCCTCTTCTTTTCAAGAGGCGGACGAGTGATCGGAATAATCGCCGTTGCGGACAAAATAAAAAGCACCTCACCGGGAGCGATAAATAAGCTGAAAGAACTCGGCATTGATGTTATAATGCTGACGGGCGACAACAAAAATACTGCCGAGGGCATCGCAAAAAAGCTCGGAATCACCAGAGCTTTTTCGGAGCTTTTGCCCGAAGATAAGGAAAAGTCCGTTTCGGCGCTTCGCGCTGAGGGCAAATGCGTCGCTATGGTCGGTGACGGCATAAATGACGCGCCTGCGCTCGTATCGTCCGATGTGGGAATTGCGATCGGCGCCGGCACGGACGTTGCCATCGAAAGCGCCGACATCGTGCTCGTCAAGAGCGATCTTTCAGATGTGGCAACAGCAATTAGCCTTTCGCGCGCAGTCATTCGCAATATAAAGCAAAATCTTTTCTGGGCGTTTTTCTATAACTGCCTTGGAATTCCGCTTGCCGCGGGTGTTTTTTACCCCGTTCTCGGCTGGCAGCTTTCCCCGATGTTCGGTGCGGCAGCGATGAGCATATCCAGTCTTTTCGTAGTGTCAAACGCCCTGCGCTTGCGCCGCTTCAAAAACATCAAAAAAGCACAAAAAGGAGATAAACAAATGACTTTAAAGATCAACGGTATGATGTGCATGCACTGTGTTGCACATGTCAAAAAAGCACTTGAATCGGTCGATGGAGTTCTCTCTGTCGAGGTCGATCTCAAATCAGGCACTGCAAAAGTTACGGGTGCTGCCCCGGCCGATGCGTTGCGCGCGGCTGTGATCAATGCCGGATATGAAGTCGTTTCGGTGAACTGATATGGAATTTTTATACTTTCTTGAAAGCATCAGAAATCCCGTACTGACCGCGATCATGAGCGTTATCACGTATCTCGGTGATGAGGTCGCGTTTCTTGCGCTTGCGCTCGGAATTTTCTGGTGCGTCAATAAAAAACGCGGATATTATCTTTTAAGCGTCGGATTTTGCGGAGTTATCATAAATCAAGTTTTGAAGCTCTGCTTCCGTGTGCCTCGCCCATGGGTGATCGACCCCGAATTTTCGGCGGTTGAATCCGCCGTTCCTGCTGCAACGGGATATTCATTCCCAAGCGGACACACCCAGAACGTCACATGCACCTTTGGGGGTGTTGCAAGATTTTCAAAAGCGCTTTGGATACGGATAGCTTCCATCGCCGTGATCGTTCTCGTTGCATTTTCGAGAATGTATCTCGGTGTACATACACCGCTTGACGTTTGTGTTTCGCTCGTCATCGGCGTGGGGCTCGTGTTCGCGCTCTATCCGCTTTTTGAGTACGCAAACAAGCGTGAAAACGTTTATTACTGGATCTTTGGCTCATTTTTCATCATCTCGCTCGGATTTCTTGCGTTTGCCTTGATCTTCCCGCAATTCGTTCCGCTTGATGCCGCACATTCGGCGTCGGCTCTAAAAAACGCTTGCACTATCCTCGGTGCAACTGCCGGTATGCTTATAGCTTACCCCGTTGACCGTTATTTTGTGAAATTTGAAGAAAAAGCCTCGGTCCTCGGTCAGATCTTAAAGCTTGCCGTCGGTCTTGCCGTCGTTCTTCTTATAAAAAGCGGACTTAAAGAGGTCTTTACACTCGGAGGAGTTGAGGAGCATTTTATGCTTCGCGCTCTGCGCTATTTTCTCATTGTGGTCTTTGCAGGCTGCATATATCCGATGACCTTCAAGCTGTTCGCTAAAATAGGCACAAAAAAATAAAGATAACAAAGCACCCCTCGCACAGCGAGGGGTGCTTTGTTTTTTAATTAAGGAATAAGCTGAATTGATTTGATATAAATTGCATCGCCCGTCAGGAGTCCTGTGTGTAGTCCTCTTCCGTAGACACCTATATTGGTAAGATTACCCGATACCGCGGAAACATCAATGTCGACCGTTTGCCATACTCCGTTATTACCAACGGGTATTGCGACCTTCGTTCCGTTCCTAAGAGAGTCCTTGTCCGTATCCGTGGCTGCGCTGAAGAAAAGATCGGTTCCGTATTCCGTTTCGTTTTTGAATGTGATGCTGATCTTAGAGTAGCCGGAAAGATCGGTCGTGTATTTATCGGCATAATTGAATGCCATATTGACGTAGTTCGTCTCGTCCGTCGCTGCAATGCGAAGAACGTTGCCCTTTTTTTCGTCTTCGACGATCTTGGCATCTACATACTGAGCTCCGTGCACGGGATCTGGCGCGGTCACGAGCGAACGCATGTCTTCGCTGTCGAATACCACATGTGTTGCGGATTGTGTACCGCCCACAGCATTCTCTATTATGCGGTCATTCTTCGTTTTCGGGTTTACGTAATAATCTGCTTTATTTTCCTTTTCGTACTCCTGACCTCTGCGAATTATAACATTTGTCATAACGGGCACGTGGTCGGAAACATCGTATCCTGATCCGAGAGCTGCATAGGGATAGTATTCGCCGTTGCAGATCTGACCGTTGAGGGCCTCATATCCGTACGTGTCTGCTCCGTTTACGAATATATAGTCGATTCTCGCGCCGAAACGAGATGTTCCCCATCTTGGATCGGTGGAATTACCAAAATCGCGGGAAGTTCCGTAGTCAGATCCTTTTTCGTATGAATCTTTAAACTTTGCAACCTTCGTCATGTGTGTATAATGAGGCTTAAACACCGACTCGTAAACCGGCATATTAAAATCTCCTGCGATAAGGGCCGGGGCGTTTCCGTTGGCCTCGGAAAGCGATTGAAGGTGTGCTGTAACGCATTGAAGATTGTCAAGGAGATATGCGTGACGTGACTTTCCACCTTGATATGTGTGAGTAGAAGAGTAGATAGAAACAAGGCCGGTCTTTTTATCGCGCAAGACCACCCAAGTGAAATCTCCAAGGTCATCATTAGTAACCAGTCTGCCGTCCGGTTTGTTATAAAGAAGATCTATATCGGTGTGATCGTACGTTCCGCTCTTTGAAACAAAGCGCGTTCCGCTTGAAACAAGCTCGAATTTTTCGGTGCTGTAAAGCACGAAGTTATGCGCATCAAACGCATTGCCTTTTGCTAATGAATCCCAGTTACGGTGCATATATTCTATCGTGTTCAATTCATATGGCACTCCGCGGCGGTTGCCGTAGTTGACCCATTCATAACCCGGGAGCTGAGGCGAGGTGTATCTTCCGCCCTCTCCGTTCAGCGTTACCGCTCTGCCCCAATAGTCTTTACCCGAATACTCTTGGAAAAGAATGACATCGGGCTTTGCATAATCGAGCGCCATCTGAATATACTTAAGCCTTTTTTCGTAGGTATAATCCGAAGCATCTTGATCCCCATAGTATCTATATCCGTCTTCCGCCTCCGTTGTAAGCACGTTGAGGGTCATAACTCTTGTGACCGAGGTGTCGTTCTCGACATATTTTATATCTGCATATTTTTCAAGTGCTTCTATTTGTTTTGCACTATACCCCAGATCATTCTGACCGTGCTCTGCAAGCGCATGGATAGCAAGATCCTTCATATTGCGGGTGTTTTGAGCGCTGAAATTGCCAAAGAGGTATATTATATTGCCGTTCTTTGTGTATTTTACATACGGTGCTGCACTGTAATCGGTGCCAAAACATTTTTCGTTTATTCCGGTTATCGATGCTGAGAAGGTTGTATCACCGTATTTATTGGTCCCCGTTGAGGTGACAGGTATGTTCAAATAATCCTTGCCCTCTTCAAGCTCTAAATACTTGATCGCATCAAAATTGAGCACGGGAAAGTCCCGAATCTTTGAGGTCTTGGCGATCAACATACCGTATGAGATCTCGGTATCTTTATCCTTTACCTCATTAAGCGAAGCTATCGCATGCCTCGGCATCGTGGCTGTGAAGCTTATGCCGGGGGCTGCGGGGTCAAGGCTGAGAGTAGCGTTGCTCTCGATCATCGGCTTGTAATATACCAAATCAACGTCTGAATGTGTTACGGAATCGACGCATGTAAATCCGTAACATTCATGGTTTGGAATGGTAGAAAAAGTCCTAAATACAGGATTAGAAGTTCTTGCGATCAGTGTTCCGGCATAAAACCTAAATTGTGTAGCTTCGTTGTCGCTGAAAAAGGGCAAAGAAACATTGGGCGCATGGAAGACACCGCCGTAGAAATTGAATTTTCCACCGTCAGCACAACCGTTCAAAATACGTCCGCCATCGGTTTTAGCAGTTATCTCATATTTGCCCGCATAAATATTGATAGTCGGATTTGATTGACCGTTGGTATTTATCAAATTATTCACGACAGTCATATCAGCATAATACGAATTGAGTGTACCGTTGTCAGCATCAAATGAAATTGCGTAATCAGCAGTGTCGGCAAGTGTGAGCGTGACCTTGCTTTCTTTTCGATCACGTTCTCCAAGATTGAGAACTCCGCCCTTGATGCTGAATATGCAGGTATCAGATGTTATATTTATGCTTTTGAATGTAACATTTTCTTCTATAACGAAGGCCGCATTCAAGATCGTGTGATCTGCGCCGTCTATCGTTATATTTTTGTTTATCGTTTGAGCTTTTGTGAGTTTTATATCCTCGAGCAGAGTTACCCTCCCACCGGCAGGCACTGTTGCCAGCGCGTCCGCAAAAGACGTTGCGGTAACGCCGCCGTCAATCGATGCACTTCCCTTTGTATCTTGATCGAGAATCCCCGCTGAAGACGAGGCAAGCTGTTTCTTTTTCATGATTTTTCTCCCACATAAATCAAAAATTTACTATATACATAGTACCATAAACTGCCTGATTTTGTCAACCTAAAAGCAAGTTTCTCTATACCGAAAATGTATATTATTTTTTAGTATGTTTACACAAAATAAAAGGCTTCCTTCTCTGTGGAAGGAAGCCTTTTTTATGGGTTTTGTTAATTTGTCAGTTCAATGGAAGCAATATAGATCGCATCGCCTGTTAGGAGCCCTGTGTGTTCTCCCCTTCCGTAGACGCCTATATTGGCAAGATCACCCGACACCTCGGAAACGTCAATATCTATCGTTTGCCATACGCCGTTATTAAAGGGTATTGCAACCTTCGTTCCGTTCCTGAGAGAGTCCTTTGCCGTATCCGTGGCCGCGCTGAAGAAAAGATCTGTTCCGTATTCCGTTTCGGTCTTGAATGTAATGCTGATCTTAGAATAGTCCGAAAGATCGGTCGTATACTTACCGCCGTAATTGAATGCCATATTGATATGGTTCGTTTCATCTGTTGCGGCAATACGAAGAACATTGCCCTTTTCTCCGTCTTCTACGATCTTTGCATCTACATACTGAGCACCGTGTACAGGATCGGGCGCGATCACGCGCGAACGCATCTCCTCGCTGTCGAATACCACATATGTTGCGGATTGAGCGCCGCCCACGGCATTTTCTATTATGCGATCATTCTTTGTTTTCGGATTTACATAATAATCCGCTTTGTTTTCCTTTTGGTATTCCTGACCCTTGCGAATTATAACGTTCGTTATTGCCGGTACGTGGTCGGAAGGATCGTATCCGGTACCGAGCTCTGCATAATGATAGTATTCGCCGTTGCAGATCTGACCGTTAAGGGCCTCGTATCCGTACACATCTGCTCCGTTTACAAATATATAATCGATTCTCGTGCCGAAACGGGACGTGCCCCACCTTGGCCAGGGGTAATTGCCCAAATCGCGTGAGGTTCCGTAGTCAGACCCTTTCTCGTTTGAATCTTTAAACTTTGCAACCTTCGTTATATGCTCATAATGCGGCAAAAGCGACGAACCGTAAACCGGCATATTAAAATCTCCGGCAACGAGAACGGGAGCGTTTCCGTTAGCCTCTGAGAGCGATTGAAGGTGTGCCGTAAGGCACTGGAGATTATCAAGCAGATATGCGTGACGTGATCTTTTGCCCTCTGAATATGTGTGGATTGAGGAATAGATGGAAACAAGACCGGTTTTCTTATCGCGCAAGACGACCCATGTATAATCTCCGAGGTCATCATTGATAACCAACCTTCCGTCTGGTTTGTTATAAAGAAGATCTATATCGGTGTGGTCTTTCGTTCCGCTCTTTGAAACGAACCGCGTTCCGCTTGAAATAAGCTCGAATTTTTCGGTGCTGTAAAGAACGAAGTTGTGCGCATCAAAAGCATTGCCTTTTTCCAACGAACCGTAGTTACGGTGCATGTATTCTATCGTGTTCAGTTCATAAGGCACACCGCGGCGATTGCAGTAGTTGACCCATACATAACCCGGAAGCTGGGGCGAAGTGTATATGCCATCCTTTCCGTTAAGCGTTACGGCCTTACCCCAATAATCTATGCCCGAATACTCTTGGAAAAGAATGACATCGGGCTTTGCATAATCGAGCACTATCTTAATATATCCAAGCCTTTTTTCGTAGGTATAATCCGAAGCGTCTTGATCCGCATAGTACCTATATCCGTTCTTTGCCTCCGTTGTAAGTACGTTGAGAGTCATAACTCTTGTGACCGAGGTCTCGTTCTTGACAAATTTTATACCTGCGTATTTTTCAAGCACTTCGATCTCTTTTTCGTTATATAGCTGATCGTTCTCGCCGTACTCTGCAAGTGCGTGGATAGCAAGATCCTTCATATTGCGGGTGTTTGCAGCGCTGAAATTACCAAAGAGGTATATTATATTTCCGTCCTTTGTATATTTAACATACGGTGCTGCGCTGTAATCGGTGGCAAAGCATTTTTCGTCTGTTACGGTTATTCCCGCCGAGAAGGTTGTGTCCCCGTATTTGTTGGTGCCCGTTGAGGTCACCGACATGTTTACATAATCCGTTCCCTCCTCAAGCCCTAAGTACTTGACCGCATCAAAATTGAGCACAGGAAAGTCCGCAAGCTTTGAGTTCTCGGCGATCAGCATACCGTACGAGATCTCGGTGCCTTTATCCTTTATTTCATTAA